>CASETU010000125.1 GCA_949290895.1 uncultured Bacillota bacterium | reverse complement strand
CGCCAGCGGTTTGTTGGAATTGCCCGCAAACAATTCGATTTCGTTACCGTGTGTAATCATTTTTTTCTAAGACCTCACAATTTCGCGCTCCGCTTTTCGGAACGCCGTTATTTTTCGGATATAACTATTTTACGATAATTATTTAAAATAGTCAATCTATTTTGCTTTTCTCTTCGCTTTAAAATAGTTTTTTAACAAATCGGAGCATTTTTCCGCCAGAACGCCCCCTTCGTACTCCGTAACGTGGTTGAGCCCGCTTTCCGTCAGCACGGAAAAACGGCTTTCCGCGCTGCCGCTTTTCGGTTCGAACGCCCCGAAATAGAGCTTTTTCACCCGCGCGCCGACGATGGCGCCCGCGCACATCGGACAGGGCTCCAGCGTGACGTACATCTCCGCGCCGTCGAGGTGCCACGTCCCCAGCTTTTTTTCCGCCTTTTCAATGGCGAGGATTTCCGCGTGCGCCGTACAGCGGTTGAGCGTTTCCTTTTTGTTGTACGCCCGCGCCAGCACCTTTCCGTTCAGCACCACGACCGCCCCCACGGGCACTTCGTCTGCGGCTTGTCCTTTCAGCGCCTCCTTTACGGCGAGCCCCATATAATATTCCTTGTCCTTAACCATCTTTTTTCAACCTTTCGAGCAGTATTTCCGCCACGTCCTTGTTCTTTTGAAATATGCGTGCGGCATATTCCTTGCCGATGGGGTGGGAAAGCGAATCTTCCCCCGTTTCCACGGTGATGGCGGGGATACGCAGCGTTTCCACGCACCAATCCTTATAGCCGCCCGCGCTGCCCGCGGGCGTTTTCAACGCGTAACCCGTCGCCTTTGCCGCCGCCTCCGCAAGCGCATAATCGCGCGCGGCGCGTTCCGCTTCCTGATGAAAATACCAGTATATTTCCTCTCCCTTCGCGTGATAGCTCACCGTCATGTCGGGCATGACGCGCAAAGTAAAGTTTTTCAGCGCCAGACTTTCCGCCGCCGAAAAGGGATATTCCCCGATATAATCGCTCGCCCCCGCCGTGCGTTTGTTTTGCACGCCCGTGCCCCAGCGCGCGTCGAAATTGACGTTGAGATCCACTCCCTTGGCGTTGGCTTTCCAAAGCTTATCCCGCGTGAGGGCGATGCGCACGCCGTCGGGATTCACCAGCGGCAATATGTACACGCTCCCGCTCAATTCCCGCGAAGAAAGATAGCGCGCCTGCTCGAGCGCGACATAAGCCGTGACGTATTCGCGCGCGTGCATGGCGTACTGCATAAGCAGAACGGGCTTTCCCTTTCCGAAAAGAAAATACACCAGCGGGCGACGTTCTTCGGAATATCCGAACACGCCCTTTTCCCCCGCAAAGTTTTCATAAAACGAATATACTTCTTCCAAAGCGTCCATACGATATTTTATGAATTTCGCTTTGTTTGTGCTACCCGCGCCGTTCTCTTGCGAAAGGACGGCAAAAAATCGCCGCAACGTCTTTTCAGCGCAGCCCTTTTTATTTATGATACCCCGTGCCCGCCGAAATGGTAAGCGCGCGATAAAGCTGCTCGGTCAGCATCAGCCGCATGAGGGTATGCGGAAAGGTCATATCGGAAAAAGACAGGAGAAAATCGGCGCGCTTTTTCACCGCGTCGTCCAAACCGTACGAACCGCCGATGACGAAGGTCAGCTCGCTCGACGCGCGTTTGAACTCCTCGATTTTTTCCGCAAGCTTTTCGCTGGAAAGCTTTTTGCCCTCCACCGCGAGACAGACGATAGTGCCTTTAAGTTCCGGCAGAATGCGTTCCCCCTCCCGTTTCATGGCGAGGCGGCGCTCCGATTCCCCTTCTTTGGAAAAGTTTTCCTCCTTCACCTCCGCGAGGGAAATCTCCGCGTAGCGGGAAATGCGCTTGACGTATTCGGCTATGCCTTCGGCAAAATACTTTTCCTTGACCTTGCCGACGGCGACAATCTTGATCTTCAGCATGCCTCACCCCACCAGGGAAACGACCCAGGAAACGGCGCAAAGCACCATGCCCACCGCCGCGAAATAGAGAAAATATTTTCCGTGCAGCGGCTGCGGAGCGGCAAGCTTTTCCGCCGCGGGGTCCTTTTCCTTATCGAAAAAGGCGAGGTAAACGAACGCCGCTACAAAGGCGATAAGTCCCGTCGCCAGCGTGGCGACGTTATATAAATCCGCCTGCGGCGCGAAATAAGAAACGAACAGTATCGTGAGGTTATTGACGCCGTGCATGATGACGGAGGGAAAGATCGACCCCGAACGCAGCGCCGCGAGGGCGAACACGCAACCCGTTAAAAAGGGATAGATCGTCTGCGCGGGGTTTTGATGAAACAAAGCGAACATCGCGCCGTTGATACACATCGCCGCCCACACGTTCATGTACCCCGTACCCCTGAGTATCGCGCCGCGGAAGAGCGCTTCTTCAAAAAACGCCGGCATCAGCCCCACGAAGAGCAGCGAAAAGAAAAACTCTACGGGCGTGCCGATCGGCGGCGAAACGCCTTCGACGTGAAGTCCCGCGTCCTGCAGCGCGCCGACGAACAGCTCGTTTAAATATCCCAGCCCGAACAGCATGCCGTAGGAGAGCGCGAGCGCGAGGACAATGTATTTTAAGTGGAATTTTTCCACGCGGAGTGCGGCAAGTCCCCCTTTTTGGCGCGCGATGAACGCCGCCACGCCGAAATAGGAAAGCTGCGTCGCGGCATACGCGCAAAGCAGATAAAGCGAGCTTTGCGTATCGTTCAATCCGAACTGAAAGACCGCCGTGACGATGAGCATCAGCGCATAAGGGCAGACGACGGTCAGCGTAAAGGAAAGCCCCGATTCCGCGGTATTAAAATCTTCGTATTTTCTGTAAAGAGTGTTCATACGCAATCAATCAATCGATCTTATCTTCGGAAAATATGCGTTAAAACGCGAAAACGGCGCGATATAACGCGCCGCGAGATGTTATCGGTTGGTGATGGAAAACACGTCGTCCGCACGCCCGATGACGACGAGGTGGTCGTCCGCGCGGAACACGTAATCCGCCCCTGTGAGCATTTCCATCGTCCCGTCGTGCTTGACGGCGATGATGTTGATGTTGTGCGCCTGCCGCGCCTTCGTACCGGAAACGGTGTTCCCCACCCATTTTTTGGGAACGGCGATTTCGAAAAGCCCGAATTCCGCGGAAATTTCCAGATAATCGAAGATGTTGTCCGCATTGAAACGCACGGCGAGTTTTTCCGCCATGTCGCGTTCGGGATAGGTCACTTCGTCCGCACCACAGCGGGAAAGGAACTTCGCCTGCAGTTCGCTGCTCGCCTTGGAAACGACGTACTTCGCGCCGAGCTCTTTAAGCTGCGACGTCACTTCCAAAGACGACTGGAAATTTTCGCCTATCGCGACGAAACACACGTCGAAATTGTTGACGCCGAGGCTCTTTAAAACGCTCAGGTTCGTTGCGTCGCCGATGAGCGCGTTGGTAAAGCGCGGGGCGAGCTCGTTGATGATCTCGTCGCGCTTGTCCACGATCATGATGTCGTTGCCGAGTTCCAAAAGCTTTTCGGAAAGGCTCCTGCCGAACCTTCCCATGCCGATGATAAGGATAGATTTCATTTTATTCTCCTTCGTTTAACCGATTAAAATTCTGCCGTTCGGGCGCTTGACGGGCGGGTTTTCCCGCTTTTCCGCGATCGCCGAAAGGAGCGAAAACGCGCCGACCCTGCCGCTGAACATCAAGATCACCAAAATGATTTTGGAAAACGCCGTCAGCGTGGGCGTTATCCCCGTAGTAAGCCCGACGGTGCCGATGGCAGAAACCGCTTCGAAGATGAGATCCTCTATGGGTTCCGTCTCCGCAAAGGACATCATCATCACCGCGAGAATGACCGTTACGAGATAGACGCCGATGATGGAAAACGCCTGCAATATCTGCGCGGTGCCGACGTTGCGCTTCGCCACCGTTGCGGAAGTATCGTTTTTCGCCGCGGCGATGATACCCAAAATCGCCACCACAAGGGTAGTGACCTTGACGCCGCCCGCCGTAGAGCCCGTATTACCGCCGACGAACATCAGCATGACGGTCATCATCCAGCCGGCTTCGGAAAGCTCCGACATTTCGACGGTGTTATACCCCGCCGTCCTCGGCGTGACGGACTGAAAGAAAGACGCCAAAATCCGCTGCGGGAAACTTAAATGCGCGAACGCATGATTCGCTTCCGAAAAGAAAAAGAACAATGCCCCGCCGAAGATGAGCGTCAGCGTAGCCGCAATGACGACTTTCGTATGCAGACAATATTTTTTAAAGCGGAATTTGCAGTCCACCACGTCGCTCCAGACGATGAACCCGAGACCGCCCACGACGATGAGAAACATCACCGTGATGTTGACGATCGGGTCGCCCACGTAAGCGGTGAGCGACGGGAAGGGATTTTCCGCCGTGCCCAACAAATCGAACCCCGCGTTGCAGAAAGAGGATATCGCGTGAAATATCGCGTAATAAATGCCACGTCCCCAGCCGAAGTCGCCGACGAAACGCGTGGCGAGCAATACAGCGCCGAACGATTCAAAGATGAGCGTAAACAATAAGATGCGCTTGAGCAGGTGCATCACCCCGCTGATACGCCCCGTCCCCTCGGAATGCATGAGGAGCTTTCTTTCGTAAAGCCCGATTTTCCGCCTCAAAAACATGCTGACCATGGTGATGACCGTCATGAACCCAACGCCGCCCGTCTGAATAAGCAGCAAAATGACGATCTGCCCGAACACGGAAAAATGCACGTTCGTGCCGTAGACGACGAGTCCCGTGACGCAGGTCGCGCTAGTCGCCGTGAAGAGCGAATCGACAAACGGCGTCCACACCCTGTCCTTGCTGGAAATGGGCAGACAGAGCAGAATAGCGCCCGTAAGGATCACTATCACGTAACCGATGACGAGGAATTTCGCCGCGGTCAGTTTTCGTTTCGATTTAGCCATTTTCAAAATTTATTCCTTCCCCGCGCCGCCGCGCAACGCGTTCTTGAGCGGTATACTAGCCTTCGCGTTGAGATCCAGCCCCGCAAAGTTTCCGCTACTGTACTGAATATATCCTTCCGCGGCGATCATGCACCCGTTGTCCGTGCAGTAGCGCCGTTCGGGAAGTACCAACTTAAAACCCTTTTCCGCCGCACGGCGGGAAAGTTCTTCCCTCAAATATCCGTTCGCGGCAACGCCACCCCCCGCCGCCACGGTCTTTATGCCGCACTTTTCCGCCGCGGAAAACAGCTTGTCCGCAAGCACGTCGAGCGCGGCCGACTGAAAGGACGCCGCGACGTCCGCCGCGGAAAATTCTTCTCCTTTCTGGCTTTTTGTATGCACGTAATTGACGACGGAAGTCTTTAATCCGCTGTAGGAAAAATCAAAGGTATGCGTTCCTTTGAGCATCGCGGGAAACGCAATGCTCTTTTTCCCCTCCCGCGCCAGCTTTTCCACGTTCGGTCCGCCGGGATAGGACAGCCCCAAAACCCGCGCCACTTTGTCGAAAGCCTCGCCCGCCGCGTCGTCCAGCGTAGAGCCGAGCACTTCGTGCTCCGTATAGCTTTTTACGAATATGACGGCGGTATGTCCGCCGCTCGCGAGCAACGTCACAAAAGGCGGTTCGAGGGTCTTATCCGCAAGATACGCCGCCGCGATGTGCCCGCGGATATGGTTGACGGCGACGAGCGGTTTATCGAGTGCATACGCCAGCCCTTTCGCATAGGAAACGCCCACCAAAAGCGCGCCCAACAGTCCCGCGCCGTAAGTGACGGCGACGGCGTCGATATCGTCAAATCCAAGCCCCGCCGCGGCAAATGCGCGCGACGTCGCTTCCTGCACCGCTTCGGTATGCGCGCGGGAGGCGATCTCCGGCACCACGCCGCCGAAACGCACGTGTTCCGTCGCCGAGGAAATGATTTCGTCCGCGAGGATTTCCCTGCCGCCCCGCACGATGCTGACGGCGGTCTCGTCACAGGAAGTTTCGATCCCGAGTATGACGGCGTCTTTTTTCAGTTGCATGCTCCGCCTCTCATTGCGATTTTTTCAGATAGTCGATGATGAATTCCTGTATTTCGCCGTCCATGACCGCGTCCACGTTGCCCGTTTCGCAGCCCGTACGGTGATCTTTCACCATGGTATAAGGGCAGAACACGTAACTTCTTATCTGACTGCCCCATTCGATTTTTTTGATTTCGCCCTTAATGCTCTGTTCTTTTTCCAAACGTTCGCTTTCGCGCTTTTCGATGAGCTTGCTCATCAGCATCTTCATCGCCTGTTCTTTATTTTGAACCTGCGAACGCTCGTTCTGGCACGCCACGACGATACCCGTGGGCAGGTGCGTGATGCGCACCGCGCTGTCCGTCTTGTTGATGTGCTGACCGCCCGCGCCGCCGCTGCGGTAGGTGTCTATCTTCAAATCTTCCGAACGGATCTGGATTTCCCCTTCGTCCTCGATTTCGGGCATCACCTCGATGGACGCAAAAGAGGTATGGCGGCGTTTATTTGCGTCGAAAGGCGAAATGCGCACCAGACGGTGCACCCCCTTTTCCGCGCGCAGATAGCCGTAAGCGTACAACCCTTCAAAGCGGAGCGTGACGTTTTTTATGCCCGCCTCGTCGCCGTCCAAACGGTCGAGTTCGAACACCTTATAGCCCTGCCGTTCGCCGTAACGCATATACATGCGGTAGAGCATGGACACCCAGTCGCACGCCTCCGTACCGCCCGCGCCCGCGTGCAACGTCATGATGGCGTTGTTTGCGTCGTACTTGCCGCCGAGAAGCGCTTTCAGGTGCATTTCCTCGATGTCTTGCGCCGCGTCGGAAAGCTCCTTATCGAGCTCCTCCACCAAGCTTTCGTCCTCTTCCTCTTCGAGCAAAGAGAGGATTTCCTCGGTGTCCGCAATGGCTTTTTCCGCTTTATCGAAAGTGTCCGTCTTGCTTTCGATCGCCGCGATCTCCTTTGCGAGCTGCTGCGAGCGTTTCAAATCCGACCAGACTTCTTCTTTTTCCGATTCCGCTTTCTTTTTTGCAAGTTCTTCTCTCAGCCGAGCCAAGTCAAAGAGAGTATCCTGCTTCCGTGAGGAGTCGCTTAAGTTCCTTTATCTTTATTTTATAATCGTCGATTTTTATCATAAAAACCTCCTTATTTTACGAAAATTTTAACACAGCGCGCAAAACTTGTCAAGCGAGCTAAATCATAAACAGATAAACGTAATATCCCACGCAACATAAAAGCATGATAGCGCCCGCATATCTGCGTATCTTATCCCCTTTCATGAGCGAGAAGAAGTACAAAAGCGCCGCCGCGCCGAACGCCACGAGCGCGTCGATGAGATTCAGGTGCGTAAAGGTGAGCGGATAAAAGAGCGAAGACGCCCCCGCCACCACGAAAATATTGAAGATATTGCTGCCGATGACGTTGCCGACGGCGATATCCGATTCGTTTTTGATCGCGGCGACCACGGACGTGACGAGTTCGGGCAGCGAGGTGCCGATCGCCACGACAGTGAGGCCGATGACCCGTTCGGGCACGCCTGCGTAGGACGCGATGTATTTCGCCGCGTCGACGAAGAGCAGACTGCCGCCGACCACCATGCCCAGCCCGACCACGACGAGCAAAATGAGGAGCCACACGTATTTTTTCATGCGGAAAAGCCAAGCGGAAAACCTGCCCTTCGGCACAAGAACCTCTTCTTCCGCCGCCTGCGGCTTAGCCGCCTCGCATGCCTGCAGCTTTTTTTGTTCCTTTTTCGCCTGCGTCAGCAGAACCGCCATATAAGCGGAAAACACCGCCAGCAAGATGAGTCCGTCCCACCATTGCAGCGTATACTGCCACAGCCCCAGCACGATGAGGAGCGCCGTTGCGAGAAGCATGGCGGGAAAATCGAGCTTTAAAGAACTTTTCTGCACGGGAAGCGGTCTGATGAGCGCGGAAACGCCCAAAATGAGCAGGATATTGACGATATTGCTGCCCACGACGTTGCCGATGGCGATCTCCGTGGACTTTTGTATCGCGGACGTGACCGATACGGCGAGTTCCGGCGCGCTGGTGCCGAACGCAACGACCGTCAGCCCGATGACCAGCGTGGAGATTTTACACTTACGCGCCACCCCCGCGCTTCCGTCTACGAACCAATCCGCACCTTTCACGAGCAACAGCATTCCGACGATTAGCAACAATATCTGCAGAGCGAGCATTTTTTCTTATCCTTTGATATGTTTTTTTCGGTTTTATCCTTGAAACGAGCGTTTCTGCCGTTTATCGTACGAGGTTCATTATAGCATAACGCAATGGCGATGTCAAGCAAACTCCCGCCGCTTTTCACCTTCCCTTTTCCTTAAGGAAAAAAGACGCCGCCCCGCTTTTGCCGAAAGCGGGGCGGCGTAAAAAACCGATAAGCATTTTCATTGAAACTGCGCGGCGTAAATTTCCGCGTAAAATCCGCCTTTTTCGAGCAGTTCGGCGTGTTTGCCGCGCTCGACGATCTTGCCGTCCTTCACGACGAGAATGAGGTCGGCGTTTCGCACCGTAGTGAGCCTGTGCGCGATGATGAAACTCGTCCTGCCGCGCATCAGCGCGTTCATCGCGTCGCGTATAAGGATTTCCGTACGGGTATCCACGTTGCTCGTCGCCTCGTCCAATATGAGTATCTTCGCGGGCGAAAGCATGGCGCGGGCGATGGTCATAAGCTGTTTTTGTCCCTTGGAAAGGTTCCCCCCGCCGTCGGTTATCCGCGTTTTGTACCCCTCGGGCAAAGAACGGATATAGTCGGCGATGTGCGCGCTTTCCGCCGCGCGTTCCACCTCTTCGGCGGTGGCGTTTTCCCTGCCGTAAGCGATGTTTTCGAAAATCGTGCCCTCAAACAGCCAAGTATCCTGCAAGACCATGGTAAAGGCGGCGCGCAGGCTCTTGCGGGTGTACTTTTGTATGTCCGTGCCGTCCAGCTCTATCCGCCCGCCCTGCGGGTCGTAAAAGCGCATCATCAAATTGACCAGCGTGGTCTTGCCCGCACCCGTCGGGCCTACGATGGCGACCACCTGCCCAAGCTCCGCCGCAAAGGAAAGGTTTTCGATAACGGGCGTTTCCCCGTCGTAAGAAAAATCCACGTTTTCAAAGCGCAGCCGCCCTTCGGTCTCTTTAAGTTCGACGGCGTCGGGCGCGTCGGGGCGTTCCGATTCGCCGTCGAGCAGGCGGAACACCCGCTCCGCGGCGGCGAGCGCCGACTGGATTTCGCCCAAAATGTTGGCGTATTCGTTGACGGGGCCGGAAAACTTGCGCGCATACAGCAAAAACGCCGAAATATCGCCGATGGAAATGAGGTTGAACAGGTAGAAGAACACGCCGCCCGTGCTGATAAGCACCGTGCCGAGGTTATTGACGAAGTTGACCGACGGACCGATGAGGCTGCCGAGGTAATCTGCGTCGTAATAGGCGTTCGCCGCCTCCTCGTTCTTCACGCGGAACTTGTTCATGATCTCCTCTTCCCGTCCGTACGCGCGAATGGTCTTGAGCCCCGAAAGCATCTCTTCGGAAAAGCCGTTGAGTTCCGCCAGCTTTTGCGAGCGCTTGCGGAAGAGCGGGCGCACCGCCTTACTGCGCTTTATGGCGATGAAAACGGAGATCGGCACCGTGACGATGAACACGCCGAGGAGCGGCAGAGAGGTAAGCGCCATGCCGACCAGCGTGCCGACGATGGTGACGATGCCTGTAGCCGCCTGCAAAATGTCGTTGGAAAGCGAGGCGTTGACGGTGTCGATGTCGTAGGAAATGCGGTTGATGAGGTCGCCTGCCTGCAAGCGGTCGAGCGCGCCCACGGGCAAAGACAGTATCTTCTCGAACACGTCCTGCCGCATGCTCCTGACGATCTTCTGGCTGAGTCTTATCATCAGCACCGAAAGGATATAGGAAAATATCGAAGAAACGACGTAAAATATCGCCATCAGCACGCAGTATTTCGCCACGGCGGCGAAATCCACCCCCGTTTTCAAATCGATGGCGTCGATTGCCGCGCCCGAAAGATACGGGCCGAGCAAGGCGAAGAGGTTGCTCCCGATCATCAGTATCAGCGCGGCGAGCACGCTGAATTTATAGCGCGCGTAATATTTGGCGAGCCGCGCGATGACGGCTTTTCTGCTCGCCCTGCTCATGCGGGGGCGTTTAGTTTCCGTCATGCGATTCACCCCCTTCGTGCTGGGACGCGTAAATGCGGCGGTACACCTCGCAGGAGCGCATCAGCTCCTCGTCGCTGCCCAGTCCCGCGACCTTTCCCCCGTCGAGCACGAGGATTTTATCGGCAAACTTCACCGAACTTATCCTCTGCGCAATCATGACGATGGTCGTGTCGGGAAGATTTTCCAAAAGCGCCTTTCTGAGCTGCGCGTCGGTCTTGTAATCGAGGGCGCTGGAGGAATCGTCCAAAATCAGTATTTCCGGCGACGCCGCCAGCGCGCGGGCGATGAGCAGACGCTGTTTCTGCCCGCCGCTGAAATTCGCACCGCGCGCGGTGAGCATACCCTCGTAGCCTTCGTGCGCGCGGATAAATCCGTCCGCCTTCGCATATTCTGCGGCGCGGACGATCTGTTCGTCGGAAAGCCCGCGCTCGAAATCGATGTTTTCCTTCACGCTCGCCGCCATGAGGAAATCGCTTTGAAACACCACGCCGAACTTATCCCGCAATTCTTCGCCGTAAGCGCGCACGTCCCTGCCGTCTATCGTAATCTTGCCCGCGTCGGCGTCGTAAAAGCGCAAAAGCAGGGATACGAGGGTGCTTTTTCCGCTGCCCGTCGCCCCGATGACGCCGAGCGATTCCCCTTTCTTCAAGGAAAAGGAAACGTTTGTCAGCGCGGGCGCGCCGTCATAGGAAAAGCTGACGTCCTCAAAACGGATAAACGCGTCGTCTTTTTCTTCTTCCGCCGCATTTTCCGCGCCCCGCCCCGTTTCTTCGGGCAGGGGTTCAAGGTCCTTCGGCATTTCCAAAATGGCGCCGATACGCTTTGCCGACGCGCCGCCTTTGGAAAAGTTGACGAAGATACGGCTTACCGAAATGACGGCGTTTAAAATGATGGTGAAATAGGAAGTAAACGCGATAATGTCCCCCACTTTTACGCGCCCCGCCGAAACGCGGTACGCCCCCACGAAAATGACCGCCGCCATACCGAGATTGAGCACGGCGTTCATCAGCGGATTGGTCACGCCCATCGTTATCCCCGCCTTGGTTTCGCTGGCGACGACTTCGTCGTTGATGGCGCGGAAGGTCTCGTTTTCGTATTCCGTTTTGGAAAGCGCCTTGATGACGCGTATGCCGGTATAATCGTCGCGCACCTTGCGCACCATGCCGTCCACCGAACGCTGCAGGCGGGTATAAAGCCCTATGCCCTTTTTGGATACGAGCACCACGATGACGGTGAGCAGCGGCACGGTGACGAGCAGAACGAGGGCGAGCACCGCGTCCACCGTAAAGGTGAGCGCCACGCCGCCGACCAGCAGAATGGGCGCGCGTATGCCGAGCCTCTGCATCATGCCGATCATGTTATGCACGTTATATGTATCGGAAGAGAGCCGCGACACCAGCGACGGCAGGGTGACTTCGTCGGTCTGCCGCGCGGACAAGGACAGTATTTTGGAAAACAAATCGTTTCTCAGCCGCGTGGTGGTATCGCGCGCCACCCGCGACGCCATGCGGTTTGCCGCGACGTTGCCGAAGAGCGCCGCGAGGGCGCACAAAAGCATGGCGCCGCCCCAAAGCCCCAGCGCGAGGGCGTTTTCCGTCGGCGCGACGTCGTCTATCATGTACGCCATGATGAGCGGCAGCAACAGCTCCGCAAAAGTGCCCACTGCCTTAAGAAACAGCCCGAACGCGATGCGCGCTTTATAGGAGGCAAGATAGGAAAATACCCTTTTCATCGCGATACGTCCCCGCCGTTTGCATGTTCCGCTACGCGCTTTGCGTTTTCCGCGAGAATGCCGATATACTTCGCGATCGCCTCCTGCTCCTCTTCCGTGAACCCTTCCAAAATGCTTTCGTTCCAGCGGCGGTTGACCTCTCTTATCACGGGCAAAGCCGCCTGCGCCTTTTCGGTGGGAAATACCAAAAGGTTCCGCTTGTCGTGCGGGTCGGGGCGGCGTTCCACAAACCCCTTTTCTTCCAGAGAATTGAGCTGGCGCGCCACGTTGCTCTTGTGCACGAATATCATTTTGGAAAGCTGCTCCTGCGTGACGCCCGGATTGCGGCAAACGTGCAGGATATAGGAATCCTGATAACTCCCTATCCCCAGCGTTTCGTACATTTCCGTGCGGTACAGGTTGGCGCACCGCCACACTTCCCCGAGATGTTTCATGAATGCGGGCATGTCTTATACCTCCGAAAAACCTTTGCATGCGCAACTGTTGCGCACGCAACTATATTGTAAACTTTTTTCGCCGCCGTTGTCAAGAAAAACCGACCGCTTTTTAAAACCGCGCGTAAAAATCGCCGATAAACCGCCCCGAACATCGGCGCGCCTGCGGAAGTTTTCCACAGGCGCGCTAAAACGAAAAAACGTGCGAAATCGAACATCGCCCCCGCACGCAGAGCAACACGACAAAGCGGCGCAAAACGCGCCGCAGATTTTATAAGCACTGTGTTTTCCGCTTGCGCCCTCCGCGCAAGACAAAAACTGCCCGCGATGGCGGCTTACGCGCTTTCCCGCGGGCAGTTGTCTTTATTTATCGTATGTCGTTTTAAAACCGCTGTTGGTTTCGGGACGCAAAGCGTTGGGAAACGCCGCGTCCATCTTCAGATCGAGGACGATCTCCTGCAGTTTGTTCGTGATGAAGTAACAGTTTTCGATATCGTAAAGCACCGACGCCCCCTCGCGGCTTTTGATGTAGATATCCCCCACTTTGCAAAGGCGGTCTATGAGTCCGACTTTTACGTTGACCGAGCCGACGTCTGCATAGTAGATGTTTTTGAAATCTATGCCGATAATGCCCGACTTAATGATGATACGCTTATCCGTAAAAGCGTATTCCAGGTTTTTATGCTGGCGGTTTGCCGTTACCACGTGGCTTATCCATATCCACACGGGCAGCAGGTGAAACAAAAAGAACACCGCTATGCCGATGATGACGGGGGTAGGCAATTCGCCGCCGAACAGGCAAAGCACCGCGATGAACGCGCCGTCAAACAACAGCCAAAGGAGCGCGACGGGCAGCATGGAAAGCACCCGTCCCCACACGAACGCCGATTTCTTCGGCTTGCCGCGCCACAAAACGCGTTCCCCTTCCGACAATATCGACTCGATTTCCCGATATTTGTTATCGTCTTCGCTGACTTTAAAATAGTTTTCGTTTAACTTGGACACGGCTTATCCCCTCCTTTTATATAATGATTTTAACACGGCGCGGCAAACCTTGTCAACGCCTTTCAAAAAACTTCCCGCCGTTTTCCGCCGCGCTTATATGAAATAAGCGCGGCGCATAGAAACAAAGCGAACGCCGCCGCAAAAAAAGCCCCCGAAAGCAGGGGGCTTTTTGCGTTTATTTCATTTACGATTACGCGTTCCGTCCGCAGCAGTTCTTGTACTTTTTGCCGCTGCCGCACGGACAGGGATCGTTCCTGCCGACGCTCTTCGCCGCGCGTTTGGGAACGGCGGGACCTTCCTGGTTGGTGACGAGGTCCTTTTTCTCCTCCACGGCGGGACGGCGGACGGGCACTTTCTGCAATTCCGCTTTCAAAAGCACGCTGATGGTGTCGTCCTGAATGCTGATGGTCATATCCTCGAACATCTCGCGGCCTTCTTTTTTGTACTCGATGACGGGGTCGACGCCGCCGTAGGAACGCAGAGAAATGCCCTTTCTCAGCTGGTCCATGGCGTCGATGTGGTCGATCCACTTGCCGTCGACGTTCTTCAAAAGCACGATCTTTTCGATTTCGTAGAAGTTGAGCCCTTCTTCTTTATAGCGCGCGATTTTCGCCTCGTACGCGTCCACGATCGCCTTGTTGAGCTGGTCGAGCATATATTCGTAGTCCCAGTTCATGGCGCGCTCGTGCGTCATGAAATTGCTTTCGGGCGGCAGAAGTTTCGCCTCTATCGCCTTGTTGAGCGCCTCGATATCCCACGTTTCGGGTTTGTTTTCGTTGTCTATCGCCGAGGAAACGATATATTTTGCGTACTCGGGAATGAGTTTCAAAATATCTTCGTGCACGTTTTCGGCTTTCAGCACCTTAAGGCGCTCGGCGTACATGACTTCCCTTTGCTTGTTCATGACGTCGTCGTATTCCAGAACGTGCTTTCTGATACCGAAGTTCCTGCCCTCGATGGCTCTTTGCGCGTTCTCGATGCTGCGGGAAAGCATTTTCGCCTGCAGCGGTTCGTTTTCCTTCACCTTGAAGAAACTGTACACGCTTTGCAGCCTTTCGCCGCCGAAACGCTTGATAAGGTCGTCCTCGAGGGAGATGAAGAACTGCGAAGAACCCGCGTCGCCCTGACGTCCGCTTCGGCCGCGGAGCTGGTTGTCGATACGGCGGGATTCGTGCCGTTCGGTACCGAGAATATGCAAGCCGCCCGCGGCGATGACCTTTTCCTTTTCCGCGTCGGTCTGCTTTTTGAATTCTTCATAAACTTCCCAGTAATGTTTTCTGATTTCCTTGATATCGTCGGGAATATCGGAGATAAAGGAAGTCGCAAGCTCGATGGCTTCGGGTTCCACGCCCTCTTCGCGGAGCTTTCTCTTCGCCAAAAATTCGGGGTTGCCGCCGAGCAGGATATCGGTACCGCGCCCGGCCATGTTGGTGGCGATGGTAACCGCGCCCAGCCTGCCCGCCTGCGCGATGATATCCGCTTCCTTGGCGTGGTTTTTCGCGTTGAGCACGTTGTGCTTTACGCGCATTTTCAAAAGCAGTTTGGAGATCTCCTCCGACTTTTCGACGGTAACCGTACCGATCAGCACGGGCTGCCCTTTTTCGTGACGGCGGACGATCTCCTCCGCAATGGCGTTCATCTTTCCCTTTTCCGTGGAATAGATGACGTCGTTTAAATCCTTTCTGATGACGGGGCGGTTGGTGGGAATTTCCAGAACGTCCAGCCCGTAAATGGAACGGAATTCCTCTTCCTCGGTCTTGGCGGTACCCGTCATACCGGAAAGTTTTTTGTAAAGGCGGAAATAGTTCTGGAACGTGATGGTCGCGTAGGTTTTGTTTTCGTTGCGGATCTTCACGTTTTCCTTGGCTTCGATCGCCTGATGCAACCCGTCGGAATAGCGGCGGCCGATCATCAGACGGCCGGTGAATTCGTCGACGATGATAACTTCTCCGTCGTTGACGATGTAATCGTTATCCCGTTTGAAAATGTAGTGCGCTTTGAGCGCCTGCTGGATATGGTG
>CASETU010000124.1 GCA_949290895.1 uncultured Bacillota bacterium | reverse complement strand
GCCGCCGTGGTGAAATTGGCAGACGCACGGGACTCAAAATCCCGCGGTAGAGATACCGTGTCGGTTCGACCCCGACCGGCGGCACCAAAATACAAAAAATACGAACCGAGATGAAAAAATCGAGGTTCGTATTTTTTTATGTAAAAATTTTACATATTGACTTTTCGGCAGACCTTTTGTATAATAAACTATGATAACAAATACAAGGGGAATTTAGTTTGTATAAAGTTTTTGTGATAGACGACGAACAGGACGTCAGACGCCATGTCATTAAAAATATCGAAGATGTGGGACTGCCGTTTCAGGTGGTCGCGCAGTTCGACAACGGGTTAGACGCCAAAGACGCGATTATGAGCGATCCGCCCGATTTGATCGTTACCGATATCCGCATTCCCTATATCGACGGCATCGCCCTCGCAAAGGAAATCAAACTTGCGGCGCTGATGACGAAAGTCGTCATCATTACGGGATACGATCTTTTCGATTATGCGAAAAACGCACTGGAATACGGCGTGACTTCTTTCATCACAAAACCCGTATCCCCCGACGAACTTTTCGAAGCGCTGCAAAAAATCAAGAATATTTTGGACGAAGAATTTTCCAAAAGCGCCACGATGGCGCGGCTACAGAAATTTCGCGCACAAAGCCTGGACATCATACGCGAAAACGACTTATCGAAACTGATGCAGCTTTCTTCGCCCGACGAACGTTTTTTGCAAAAGCTCGAACAAGAAGGCGTGGTTTTGGATAAGCCTTACACGACCGTGGGCGTGATAGACTACGACGAATCGCAGGAAAATTTTAGTTTCGACAGTTTTGAAACGACGCTTTATTCTTTGAAAAACTATCTCGATTCCTTGGAGTATTGTCATTTCACCTACTACGTATTTCCGAAAAACGATAAACTCGTTTTGCTTTTGCAAAGCGAGTCCGCGCTGATGCGCGGAGAATTCGACCGCCTGTTCACCCCCATGTTGCTCTACTTCAAAAAATCCTTCGGAAATTCCTTTACGATGGGCATTTCGCCGCTTTCGCAGGAGACGGAAAACTTTGCCGAACTTTATAAAAAAGCGGGAAAAGCGCTGGCATACAGACTTGTCATCGGCGGAGATCAGCTGATATTTTTTGACGATATAGAAAACGACGAATTTTTATTTTTATCCTTTGACGAAAGCGATTACAAACAGCTTACCGACGCGCTGTCCTATTCGTCTTACGAAGAAATCGACGCCGTTTTAAACGACCTTTTCGCACGCGTCGGACAAAAAGAATATTTTACGTCTTATCATTATATCATGCTCAACCTGTTCAACGCAATCATCAAGGCGTGCGCTTCGCTGAGCCTTTTAAGCGTGAATTATCTTTCTCAAAGCGAACTGTTCAATCAGTTTTTGACGCTTAAAACCAACGAGGAAAATTTAGAATTTTTGCGAAAACTCGCCGCGGAAGTGTTTCGCGTGAACCAACAGGTCAAGTCCGACTCTTCCCGCAAAAACTATCATACCATCGTGCGGTTTTTGGAAGAAAATTATGCAGACCCTACGCTTTCAATGGACTCCCTTGCCGAAAAAGTAGGATTATCCATATCTTATATTTCCATACTTTTGAAAAAACAGAACACATCTTTCGTCAAATATTTGACAAATCTGCGCATAGAAAAAGCAAAACTTCTTTTACAGGACAACGACAACCGGATTGTGGAAATCGCGGAAGCCGTCGGGTATAGCGATCCCTATTATTTTTCGCATTGCTTTAAAAAAGCGACGGGAGTTTCTCCGAGGGAGTTCCGCCAGAATGAAAACTAAAAATCTGCCGATACGTGCTATTTTACTTTCCACTAGCCTTTTTTTATACCTTTTGTTCGTAATCGCTCTATCGGTTTTTTCCTGCGTGTTTTTCGCGCGGAGCACTACGAATAAAAGCAACGAGCTCATCGACGCCACGGCAAAGCAAATTACCTACAATTATGAAAACTATATCAACAGCATCTTAAACACTGCCTCCGTTATCCAAAGCGAAATCAACGAGGAAAAATCTTTTGAGGAGCTTTCCGCCTCTTTCGATTCGCTGCTGGAACTGAAAAGCGAATTGCTCGCGATAGAGTTATACGATTCCGAAAAAAATCTTTTATGCAAGGATTCCCGCACGGAAAGCGTGTTTCCTTCCGACTCCGATCAATGGTTTACTTCCGCTTACGAAGATCAAACCATTCATTATTTCGAGCCGATGATCAATAACGACGCGAACGTATATAATATTTTGTTTTCAAAAGCCCTTACAAACGGCAAATCCCGCAAAAAAATCGTCTTGAAAATGGCAATCGATTTTAAAGAGATCATCGACCTTAACTACAAGACCGACCTGGGCGAAAGCGGGCATATCACCGTTATCGACGATCAGTATAACGTCGTATACTCCTCCGCGCAAAACGCCGCGGAAGACATCGTTTTTCTGCAAGATTTGATTTTAGGACAGGATCACGTACACACGCGCGGACACGCCTTTACGTTAAACGTTGACACGATCGGCAATTCCGCCTGGCGAATAGCGATTTTCTACAACACCGACGACGTAAAACAGGCAATCGAAAGATTTTTGATTGTCGTCATCATCTTTTCCGCAGGCATGCTGGCGGCGGGCGTGGCTGCAGCGCTCTTCATTACGCGAAAAATCACCGTACCCATTAAAAGGCTTGAAAACACAATGGCGAAAATCGACCGCGAAATGACGCCCGTCCCCATCAAAGACGGCATCGCGATAAAAGAAGTTACCAACCTGTCTTTTGCCTATAATAAGATGATTTCACAGATACGGGATTTGATGGAACAGGTCGTTCAGGAACAGAAAAACCAACGCAAATCCGAATTAAAAGCTTTACAGCACCAAATTAACCCGCACTTTTTATATAATACGCTGGACTCCATCGTCTATATGATCAATGACGACCGCAAACAAGACGCACAGAAAATGGTCATCGCCCTGGCAAAGCTTTTCCGCATATCCATTTCCCGCGGCAACAATATCATACCCGTGCAGGACGAATTGGAACACGTGCGGAATTATTTGATCATTCAAAGCATGCGCTACAAGGATTCATTTTCTTACGAAATAGAAGCCGCACCGGAGTGTATGCAATATAAAGTGATGAAGCTTATCTTGCAGCCGATTGTGGAAAACTGCATTTATCACGGGCTGAAAAACAAAATCGACCCGGGCTTTATCCGCATAACCGCAAAAATCGAAGGAGAAAATCTCGTGTTCAAAATCGCCGATAACGGGTACGGCATGAAAGAAGAAACGATAAAACTCCTTTACGAACGGTTCAACAACCCAGACCTAAGCGACGGCGTGGGACTGAAAAACGTTTATCAGCGGCTGCGGATATATTACGGAGAACGCGCGTTTTTGCACATAGAAAGCGAAATCGACTGCGGAACGGAAATCACCATTTCTATCCCCGTGGAGGTAAACCGCAATGAATAAAACGAAAAGGCTTTTGCTGTATGTGCTCAGTTTATCGCTGGCAATATCCATGTCCGCCTGCAAAACGCAAAAGCACAAGGCGGAAGTGTTTATTTATAACGCACAAGACACGTTCATTGCCAAAATGGCAGACACGCTGCAAGACAGTTTCCCGAAAAACTACAGCTTAAAATTTCACGACGGCAAGCTTTCGCAAAACGCGCAGAACGAGCAAATCGTAAACGCTTTGAAAAACGGCTGCAAATTGCTTATCGTTAATATGGTGGACCGCCTCTCCTCCGCGAGCATCATCGAAAAAGCGAAGAGCGAGAACGCTTCCGTCATATTTTTCAACCGTGAACCTATCAAAAAACATTTATTAAACGCAAAAAATGCCTATTACGTGGGGACTTCCCCCGTGCAGGAAGGTCAAAAACAAGCGATGATCGCACAAAACCTCCTGGGCGACGCCGATGCCATCAGCCCGCTTATCGATAAAAACGGCGACAATACGTTACAATGCGTTTTTCTTCAGGGAGAAAAAGACCACCAGGATACCGAACACAGGACGTATTCCTGCATCAATTACCTGACAGCCATAGGCTACCGTGTGGAAATTCTCGCCATGGACTTTGCTTCCTGGAACCGTGACGAAGGCAAAGCGCTGATGGAACGTTATTATACGCAATTCGGCGATGCCATTGAATTTGTATTTTCCAACAATGACGACATGGCGCTGGGCGCAATCGACTATTTGCGGGAAAACGGGATTATGACGAACGAGAACATTCCCTTCCCCATCGTCGGCGTAGACGGCACGAAATACGGTCTGCAAGCCGTAAAAGACGGATATTTATACGGAACCATCGTCAACGACGACGCGGCTCAAGCCGATGCCGTCGTCCGTCTGAGCCGCTATCTCAGCGGAGAAATAAAGTTTTCCGAAATCGGGCTTACGTTCACCTCGGAACGATATATCTACATCGACGGTCCCGTCGTCACAAAGGATAACATCGCAAAATACATCTGAACGCATATAAATCGTTCACGCTTTGTAAAAATAAAGAGCGCTTTCCTTGGCCGCCCGTATCGGGCGGCCTTTTATTGCGCCCCTGCGCGTTGACGATGCAATCGGCGCAGGGGCGCAAAATCATAAAAACTCCGAAAGACAAAAAAAATTATTATATATAAAACCGCCGCGGCCCTTTGAAAAAGCCGCGGCGATTTTAAATAATAAGGTGTTGTCGTGTGTTTTTGGTTTATGGAAGAAATTATTTCTTCTTGAGGTATTTGATGCTGTCGAAGGTGACCGCTGCCAGAATGATGATGCCGATGAAGATGTTGGAAATATCCGCCGAGCCGCCGAATACGCCGCGCAGATAATACTTCAGGATTTCAAAGAGCAAGCAGCCGATGACCGCACCGGATATTTTACCGATACCGCCGGTAAAGGAAATACCGCCGATAACGCACGCCGCGATGGCTTCAAGTTCCCAGCCTTGCCCGAACGACGAGGACGAAGAACCCGTGACCGTCGCCTGGAAGAAACCTCCGAGCCCGTAAAGGATACCAGCCATGATGAACACGCCCATCGTAACTTTGAACACCGAGATACCGGAAACAGACGCCGCTTCGGGGTTGCCGCCGACCGCGTACATGTTCTTTCCGAAAACAGTTTTATTCCAGATAAACCACACGATGACGATGGCGATTATGGCGTAAATCAGCGTGAGCGGAACGGGACCGATATTGCCGGCGATTGCCAGCGCGTCATCGGAAACCGTACCCGTTTTGATGTTGTTCGTTCCGAACCCGATAAGGCCCCAGATGATGAGCGACGTGCCCAGCGTGGAGATGAACGGGTGGATTTTGAACTTTGCGGAGAAGAACCCCGCGAGAGCGGAAAACAGCACGCACATCGCCGAGGAGAGCAGCAGCGCAACGATAAGCGCCCCGCCGAACCCTAAGGAGGCGTAAATCCCATTGAAGCTGAGTCCGAAGAACTTAACGTCGGTACTCGGGTTTAAGATCATACAGGTAATCATTGTGGAAAGCGTAACCATACGACCAACCGAGAGGTCGGTACCTGCGAGCAGGATCAAGCCCGCAACGCCCAGCGCAAAGAACACTTTCGTGGAGAAGTTTTTCAAAATCAGCCAAATCGACGCGCCAGAGATCAAGCTCGGCTTGATGAAGATACACACCAGCATAAACAGCAAGATAATGATGTAAAGCCCGTTCTTCATCAAAAACTTTTTCAAATCGAACTGATAGATGTAGTTTTCAAAGTAATTTCTAATAGCTACCCAAATTCCCTTTTTGCCGTCCGTAACCACGTCGAGCAGTTCGTCGCGGTAAAGATAGGAATTATGCACTTCGTCCTTGGCTTTCTGCTTTCTTTCCAGATAGAACTTTTTGTTTTCAAAGTCCTTCATCTTGCGTTCGCGCAAAAGAAGTCTCTTTTTCTGCTTAAGTTTCGCCTTGTCAGGTTCCGCCGCCGTCAACGCGGAAACATCCCTTATATACTGCGCGGCGATGGCGTTCTTTTCGTGAAAATAAACCGCTTTTGCTGCCGCCTTTTCCTTTGCGGCGAGTTTTTTCTTTTGTTTATGGAAACCTTTATAATTTACGTTGATATACGCAACGGCTTCCTTTACAAGCGCCTTGATTTGGGCTTTATCCTTCTTTGCTTTTGCTTTTGCCTCCGCAAGCTGTTTTTTCAGCTCGGCAAGCAACTTCTGCTTTTCTTCCTTGCTCGTGCGCTTGTTCTGCTTTACGCGGCTGATTTCAAGATTTAATGTCTTGACTTTTTCGCTTCCGTCGGCGCGCAGGCTTTCAAGTCTCGCCTTATACTCGTCGACTTTCTTTTCAAATTCTTCAAAGGTGATCCGCACACTCGTATTTCCCATAACATTCTCCTTATAAATATTTCGCACTCAAGCGCAACAGTTCTTCCTGATTGGTGGACTTAGTATCCACCACACCCGCGAGCCTGTGGTTTGACATGACCGCGATACGGTTGGTTATGCCTAAAATTTCCGGCATTTCGCTCGACACGACGATACAGGTTTTGCCCTTTTTCGCCATATCGATGATCAGCTGATAGATTTCGTATTTCGCACCCACGTCGATGCCGCGCGTCGGTTCGTCAAGCAAAAACACATCGGGATCGCGTTCCAGCCACTTGCCGATGATGACCTTTTGCTGGTTGCCGCCGGAAAGCGCGGAGATTAGGTCTTTCGCACCCATACATTTCACGCGCATTTTCCGAATCTCGCCGTTCGTGGCGTCGCGCATGAACCGCTCGCTGAGCGCAATGCCTTTTTTATACGCCCGCATATTGTTGATGCAGGTGTTGAAAGTAAGATCGCCTTTCAAATACAGACCGTTGAACTTTCTTTCTTCCGTAACGAACGCAAAGCCGTAATCCATCGCGTCTTCGGAATTTCTGAAATCCACGACCTCCCCCTCGTAACTGATCACGCCGCCGGAAATCTGCCGAAGTCCGAAAATCGTTTCCAAAAGTTCGCTTCTGCCCGCACCCACAAGCCCGTAAAGTCCGAGGATTTCTCCCTTTTTCACCGCTAGGGAAATATCTTTCAAAAACGGTTCGTACTTGGTACATACATTTTCCAACACCAGCCGATCTTCGCCCGGCACGTTGTCGAGGGGCGGAAAACGGCGGTCAAGCGAACGACCTACCATAGCGGAAATGAGTTCGTTCATGTTGGTGTCTTTCGACGCTTTGGTCATGATCATCTGCCCGTCTCTGAGCACGCTTATCTCATCGCATATTTCAAATATTTCGTCCATTTTATGCGATATATATACGAAGGACACGCCTTCTTTTTTCAGTTCTCGGATAATCGAGAACAGCTTTTTTACTTCTTTATCGGTCAGCGAGGAGGTCGGTTCGTCCAAAACGATGATTTTTGCGTCGTAGGAAACCGCTTTCGCTATCTCCACCATCTGTCGGTTCGCCACCGACATGGTTTTCATAGGCACTTTCAGGTTTACGTTTATGCCGAGTTTTTTGAAAAGGCTTTGCGCTTCGGCTTCCATTCTCTTTTCGTCGATGATACCGAAGCCTTTGGGATAACGCCCCAAAAACAAATTATCTTTGATATTACGTTCCAGACACTGGTTGAGTTCCTGATGAACCATGGCAACACCGTTTTCCAACGCTTCTTTCGGTCCGGTGAACGTCACTTCTTTTCCGTTTAAAAATATCTGTCCGTCGTCTTTGGAATAAATACCGAATAATATCTTCATCATCGTGGATTTACCCGCGCCGTTTTCGCCCATGAGCCCCATGACGGTGCCTTCGCGGATCGCAAGGTCTATCCCCTTCAGAACGGTATTCTTTCCGAACGTTTTCGAGATATTTCTGAGTTCCAATATTACTTTATTTTCCATAATATTCTCTCACTTTTACAAATTTCGGAAGGTCAATTTCCGAAAAAACTGACCTTCCTTTTTCTTTACCTACGCGTTTGCTTTTGTGATCTTTGTGTGATGAACGCGCAAAGCCTTATTCGCCGTATCTTTCCAGATGGCGTTACCGTTAGCCTCCCATGCTTCCTTCGTGTCGACAACTTCCATGCCCGCGGCATAGTCTTTGCCTTCCAAAATGTTCTTTACGACCTGTACGCAGACCTTCGCCTGAGAAACGCCGTCGTTTCTCACCGTACCCATGAACTGCGTGTTTTCCTTTTTGATTTCCGTTAAAGCGTCGCTCAATGCGTCCACACCCCAGATGGGAATACCCGCTTTCTTGAATTCCGAGTTCGTCAGAATACCGAGCGCCATACCGTCGTTATTCGACAAAACGAGGTCGATCTTGTTATCCTTATCCGCCGCAAGCACTCTGCCTACTTCGCTTGCCGCCGTAACGGGTTCCCAAGTGCTCCCTGCCGTATCCGTACCGTCGACGATCGCTTCAACTACCACTTTGTTCCAAGTGTTGCTGTATTTATATTCCGTACCGCTGACCGTAGCGTTGGCTTCTTTGTTGCCTCCTTCCAAAAATCTTTCGAGGTACATCGGTGCGTAAAGCGTTCTCGCTTCCGCGTCGAGGTGTCCTTTTTCGCCCCTGACGACGATCACGCCGAGCTTGCCGTCTTTATTGCGGTCGAGCTGTTCAAAGCCCTTTTCATTGACGTATTCCGCAGCCATCTGCCCCTGATAACGTCCGCCCTCGGCAGATTCGATACCGACGTAATAAGCTTTATCGTAAGATTTCAAAACGTCTACTTCAACTTCACGGTTCCAGAACACCACGGGTTTGTTGGTACCCTTTACTTTGTTGAGATAGGAAGTGCCGTTGGTCTGGTCCACCACGTTGATGAGGTAACCGCCGTAGCCTTCGGTCGCGGCAGCTTCCACCATCTTCACGGCTTCGGCGTCGTCGTTCTTCGCGTCCTGCAAAGCGATTTTATTGAACCCGAGGTCTACGGAAGCCTTTTCCAGACCGGGTTTCCAAAGTCCCGACATGTTCGGATCGGAAAGATTGTAAGATATCGCGAAAATATCTTTGTCAGTTTTCGGCGCAGAGCAACCCGCCGCCGTAAACGCAAACGTGCATGCCGCACCAGCCAATAACAATGCGATCAACTTCTTCATTTCTTTTCTCCTTGCTTACCATGGATTTTTTTGAACCCCGACGCCGCTTACCGGTAGAGCGCCTGCCCGAGTTACGCCTTTATTATAACAGTCGTTTTCCACGATGGAAATGCGATATTCTACAATAAAAATAGAAAAATTTATCAATTTTTGAAAATTTTTTACTTTTCGCCAAGTCATTTACGTCATTGCCACACGTCAATTTTCCAATAAAACAATGTGTTTTTACTGCAAAAAGCATATATTTTCGCTTTGTTAATGTAAAAATCTATTTAAGTATAAAAAAACAGACTGCATTTTCGGAAAAATTTCCGCATACAATCCGTTTTTTTTCATAGTGATTTAATTTTAAAAAATAGTAAATTTTTCGATATGTGCGCTTAACGCTCCCGCAAGAAGGAAATCATTTTTTCGACGATATCTTTGTCGGCGGGGCAAAATTCCAGCGCGGAAAGCTCCTCCGCCCCCGCGAACCGCATTTCGCAATGCTCGAGCATGGTAAGTTCGCCGCGCACAATCTCCGCCGTATAAAAATACAAATGCACTTCGATGTCGTCATAGGCGTGCACGGTTTCGGCAAACAGCTCTTTCACGGCGATCTCCACGCCGAGTTCCTCTTTGCATTCCCGTTTCAGCGTGTCCGTCAGGCTTTCCCCTTTTTCGCGCTTTCCGCCGGGGAACTCCCATAAAAGCCCCCTCTTTTTATGCGCGGGACGGCGGCAGGCAAGCACCTTGCCGCCTTGAAAGATAAGCGCCGCAACGACTTCCGTCATTTTTCCTTCCTCGAAGAAAAGTGGGTGGCAAAGGCGTCCTCGCCCGCCGCGACGAGGTCAAATTCCCATTCAAATATACGGTCTACCCAAAGATGATCGTCGAGTTCCGGCCCGCAGGAATTGCTGCCCACGCCACCCATTTTATAATCGACATTGAGATAGAGCTTGCCCGTTTCGCCCATTTCGTAAGCGTGCGGTTTATAATCGGAAAGGTCGTATTTCGTCACTTGGAAAGAGAAATTTTTGCCGCTTTCCGCCGCGATGCCGCCGTTGCCGTCGCAAACCTGCACGAAACGGCTGTCGCAATGGCTGCCGCTTTCCTGCGGTTTCGGGTACATATAATTCATGGCGTCGGCGTCCGCCTCGTAATATCCGACGGGCGCGGACAATTTTCTGTCAGCATAAGCTTCGTTCTCGCCCCTGCCGAAATACTGCACTTTTTTCAAAGTCGGCAAAACGGGGAAGGAAAAACCGAAACGCGGGAATTTAGCAAAGTTTTTGTTGCAAACGGCTTTGAGGGAAATTTTCACACCGTCCGCGACGGGCGTATAGACAATATCGACCTCAGCGAAGGGACGCAAAGCATCTGCCACCACAAATCCCGAAACGCTGACTTTATCGCCTTTTCGCTCGATTTTTTTCGCATAATATTCGGCATACGGATAACGCAGGCGCTCCCATTCGTTGCGGACGTTCATATCGTTATCGAGATAAGCGCGGAGTATCTGCAAACGCGCACTGCCGACAAGGTATTCCCTGCCGTTTACGCAAAAAGACGAAAGCATGCCGTTTTCGCCGACGACAAAGGATACATCCTTTTTCTCCGCCGCGCTTTCGGGACGGTAAACATAATCGATCTCCGCCTGACGGACGGCGATGGTTTTGCCGTTTTCCGTAAAGGTGAAGTCGACGAATTTATATCCCTTTCCTTCGGGAATTTCAACGGCAAAGGACTTCTTTTGCCGCGGCGCTATGCCGTCGAGCGGCAATTCGCCCTCCCGCACGGCTTTACCGTTACACTTTACGGCGTATTTACAGCGAATATCGTCCAAAGACTTAAAATCCCGTCTGTTTTCGATATACGCCCTGCCGTTTTTCCATTCTAAATCTACGGGCGCGTAGACTTCTTTCACTTCGTAATAAGAGGGATTCGGCGTTCTGTCGGTGGTCAGCAGACCGTCCATGCAGAAGTTGCCGTCGTGCAGTTTTTCGCCGAAATCGCCGCCGTAAAGCACCTTGCCGTCCTCGATGACGCTGTGCGAACACCATTCCCAAACGAACGCCCCCGCAAGCCTGTCGTGCTTGTAAATGCGTTTCCAGTATTCGCTCACGTCGCCGCAGGAATTGCCCATTGCGTGCGTATATTCGCAAAGCACCAGCGGGCGCGGATCCAAATCGAGGTATTCGGTGAGATAATTTACGGGCGGATACATTCTGCTGCACATATCCATGATGCCGTTGTCGAGGTATTCGTTACGGCTCCAATCCCAGAAATTTTCATAATGCACGGGACGGCTGTCCAGCTTTTTGAGCAGGTTGTTCGCCTTAATGAAGTTTTCGCCCCACCCCGATTCGTTACCGAGCGACCAGATAAGCACGCTGGGGCGGTTCTTATCCCGTTCGTACATACGGCGGTTGCGCTCGAGTATCTGCTCTTCAAAGCGAGAATCGCGAGCGAGCTCTCCGAATAGATACCCGTCGTATCCTCCTTGCTGATTGCAAGCGCCATGCGTTTCGACGTCGGCCTCTTCCATTATGTATATCCCCTGCTCGTCGCAGATACGCGCAAATTCCGAAGAGGGCGGATAGTGGCTGGTGCGCACGGCGTTGCCGTTCATCTCTTTGAGAAGTCTGACATCTTTTTCCAAATCTTCCCTCGTCTCGACATAGGCGTTGACGGTGAAAGAATGGCGGTTCACCCCCTTGAACTTGAAAGGCTTGCCGTTGAGCAGAATGACATTGTTTTTGATTTCGATTGTCCTGACGCCGACTTTTTCCTCGATGATCTCCCCAGCACAGGAAATGCTCAAATCATAAAGGTTCGGCTCTTCCGCGTTCCACAGTTTCACGCCGTCAATTTTCATAACGACGTTTTTGCCCTCCGCGCGGGCGATTTCCTTGCCCTGATCAGAGAGGACGAATGCGCAGCTTTTATCCGCTTTGACGCGCACGTAGCCCGTTTTGTTTTTATAATCCGTCGTTATCTTGAAATCTTTCACGTGTCCTTCGGGACGGCGCGTGACGTAGACGTCGCGGAAAATTCCCGAAAAGCGCATCTTGTCCTGATCTTCCAGATAGCTTGCCTGGCACCACTTATAAACGACGACCTTGATGACATTGTCTTTTTCGAGATAGTCCGTTATGTCGAATTCCGAAGGCAGGTGGCTGATGGTGCTGTAGCCGACGAATTTCCCATTGACGAAAAGATAGCAACAGCTGTCGACGCCCTCGAACGTTATATAATATTTTCCGTCTTCCTTTTCCCTAATATAGGAACATTCGTACAATCCGCAGGGACTGTCCTTCAAAATATACGGCGGATAATACGGGAACGGAAAGCGCGTGTTGGTGTATTGCTTTTCGTCGTAACCCAACATCTGCCAGCAGGACGGCACGTCGATCTCCCTTTCGGGCGCGGCGTTTATATCCAGCTTGTCGGAGCTGTCAAAGTAGGCGAATTTCCATTTTTTCAAATCGGTCCTTTCGCCGTTTTTCACTACGTAGTACGCCCGTGCGGGCTCGCTGTTGACGGAAACCGTCAGGCTCTTGTGCAAATTGAATTCCATAATTTCCCTCACTGTTTTTTACTTTTACATATTTCTATCCAGTATCCGTCGGGGTCTTCGATAAAATAAATGCCCATTTCGGGATTATCGAAACAGATACACCCCATTTTTTCGTGCTTTTTGCGGGCAGCATCCATGTCGTCCGCCGTCACGGCAAGGTGAAATTCCCCTTCCCCGAGGTCGTATTTCTGCGGGTGATTTTTCAGCGCCGTCACTTCCAGCAGAAAATCGCTTTTTCCGTCGCCGAGAAAAACTATTGTGAACTTCTCCTTTTCAATCCGCCTGACGGGCTTCAGACCCAGCGCCTCGTCGTAAAATGCCAGGCTCTTTTCCAAATCAGACACATTGATGTTGTAATGATAAAATCGAAACATCTTTCCTCCTTTCGCCGCGCCCTCTTGCCCCGCTCATCCGTTTGCGGCCGACAAAAAATTGCGCTGTTTTTTTTATTTTTCTTCCCCGAACCGTTCGGGATAACATGCGCGCATGCTCTTTTGCAGCTGTTCGTCGATATCCCGCACCGCGGTAAAACCGAATTCGCCGTAATTTAGCGCGCGCTCCGTCTCTTCGGGATCGAGATAAAATTCCCTGCTTTGTATCTGCGTCATGAGCTTTACGGGATTAAGCCCCGGTTCACGCCCCGCCTTGCGGTACTCTTTTAAAATCTTTTTCGCGCCCAACGCCCCTATGAATGCGGGTATTTTATAAACTTTGCGCCCGTCTTTCGCATAAAGGAGCATCTTTTTCAAAAGTTCGATATAGGAAACGTTCGCCCCGCCGACGGGAATACAACCCCGCCCGCAATGCGCCGCGGCAAAGACAGCGTCGGCAACGCCGTTCACGTCGGTGGCGGCCGTTCCGCCGCCCGTCATAAAGACCGCGGGATATGCGTCGTAATGCGCCAAAAAACTCTCCCGCCAAAGCGGTTTGCCGTTTTCGGGAACGCCGAAAATGTAGGGAAGTTCCAGCACGACGACTTCCGCGTTCAAAGAAAGCGCCGCATCTTCTTGTTCCCTTCTCGCGCGGATATACGGGTGGTTTGCGGAAAGCGCACCCTTATAAATCTTATCGAAATGCGCGAAATAAGAACCGAGCAGGACAATTCTTTTCGCCCCCGCCGCGACGGCGGCGCTTAAAATATCGTAACAGCGATCCACCAGCTTTTCGCGGAAATACCCGTAAGCGGGCGCGGGAGGCATGACTCTGTCGTCGGGACCCAGCGCATAGACAAACACGTCAAAGCTTTCTTTTGCAAAATATTCCCTGAGCGTTTCGCCGCTTTCGGCAAAGAAATCCAGCGCGGCGACGTCTGTGTTCCCGACGCGACCGCCAGTACGCGAAGCCGCAGCGACTATTACGCCGCAACGAATAAATTTTTCCATAGCGGCGCGTCCGAGAAAACCCGTCCCGCCCGCGATAAAAACTTTTTTCACAATATATACATCATAATATTTTTTCCGAAATTTTGCAATCGTTATCGGCAAAATATCTCCACGCCCCTTGTAATTTTTAGTCTTTTTCTAAAATTTAACAATTTTGTAAAAATTATGCTTGATTATTGTTCAAATTTATATTATAATAAAATCGTACCGAACTAGGGGGCGTTTTATGAAAGGACAAGGAAAAGAAGAACGAGAGAAAAACCGAAAAACGGAAATGTACAACCTCGACGTATGCAAAGAATATCTGGACCTTTTATCCAAGTATGACGAATTACCCGAAAACGACCAACAGCATATCAAACAGGAAATCGACCGACTGCACCGCGCTACGGGAAAAATCCCCTTTGACTGAGCAAGAATCGCTCGCTTTCACCCGTTGGTATTTTTGCGCCGAATATCTTGAACAGAACACACCTTGTCAAACGCGGAGAACGAAAGCGATTTTCTTTTGCTCCGCCGATTACACACTGCAAAAACAAGGCATAAAGCGCAAAAAATCGCCGATACTGAAAATATGTATTTCAATTACCACGCAAAGGCAAAAAGACTCATTGCCGAAGGACATCTTTTAAAATACGAGTTTTTACGGCAATGGGGCAAAATCAGCCCCGCACTGGTGCTTTATTTCGACAACGAAAAGCCCATGCCGATACGCGAAAACCGTTGGGAAGAATACCTTGCCTTACTTCCCCCGCCTCTGCCCTGCCGTATCGATAAAACCACGCCGCTCAAATAAAACGATAAATGCACGCAAAAGACGGTCAACCCGTCTTTTTTTCATCGGGGAATTTTTCTTTGAAAACCTTTTCCAACGCGTCTTGCTTCGCCGCGATGCGGCTGATTTTTTTATGAATGTCTTCGATGAGGATTTCCGTCTTCAGATTGACTTTATAATCGTTTTCGGCGCGGCGACGATCTTTTTCTTCCTGACGATTCTGACTCATCATGATGAGCGGAGCCTGAATGGCCGCAACGCATGACAAAACTAAGTTCAACAAAATAAAAGGATACGGGTCAAAAGCCTTTGCCGCGAGCAAAACGTTGAGCAACATCCATGTCACGAGCACGCCGACAAAAGAAAAAATGAACGCCCAACTTCCCGCAAATTTAGCGATTTTATCCGCCGCGCGCTGCCCCAGCGTATAACTTTTTTTCGTTTCTTTTTCCGTATCGAGCGACACTTTACTGCTGACAAGCAAATTCAATATCTCTTCGTCAGACATATCGCGCTTGATGTCTTTCAATATTTCCCCTATCAAAGCTTTATTGTCCTTCATATTTCGCTCCTTTTATCAAATTCTTGACGATGTCTTTTTATTTTTCAGCCGTGAGACCATCTTTTTAAGATTTGCCGCATTTTCCGCTTCGGAAAGCGTCGGATCGGCCGTAAACTTTTCACAAGGCAGTTTTTCACAACTGCCGCAATCGACGTACTTTTTTCGGTTCACGCAACAATCGTAAACGGCGCATACTTCTTCTTTTATATATTGCGTCCAAAACACTTTTCCCTTTATCATTTTGCACCCGATACATTCATTCGGAAAACGGGGACATTCATCGCATATCGCACCGCAAGGCGATACACCCCACCCGTTTTCTCCGTTTTTAACTTTTATTTGTCTTTCTTTATTCAAAATTTCTACCCTCGCTCATTGCGTTTTATAGATTTCACAATTCGATTTCATTGTATCACAAAGCGTTGCGCAAATCAACGGGATTTTTCAGTTTTTCAAAGCCGCGCTGCCCGATTGCGTTTTTCACCAAAATCGCAGCCGCCGCATATAATGTCAAAAATGCGGGGATAAAAAAATGCGAAAACTTAGCATCAAGAAAATCGGGATCAACGACCTGTGGCTTACGGTATTTTTCGGGATACTCATAATCAATATTATTCTGAGCCTGGTATTTCCTTTAGCGCCGGACGACGAAAAAGTCCATTTGGACGTAGTTATGCGAACGGCAACGGCCGTCCTTGCGGGATATTTCATCAGTAAAAACTTTATCGATAAAAACCCGTCGGTCGTCACCGACGAAGACGAACGTGCCCGCCACTTTTTTCAAACGACCGTCGTCGCAATCATCGGTT
>CASETU010000123.1 GCA_949290895.1 uncultured Bacillota bacterium | reverse complement strand
CTGTAATCGATGGGCTTGACCACATAATCGTCCACGCCCGAAGAAAAACCTTCTATCTTGTCTTCCGTGGACTGTTTCGCCGTCATGAAGATGATGGGCGTTTCGTTGCCCGATTCGCGGAGCGCCTTTGCCATTTCGTAACCGTCCGTTTCCGGCATCATGATGTCCGATAAAATCAAATCGACGTGCTTGTCGTAGACGAGCTCCAGCGCCTCTTTGCCGTTTTTCGCCGTCAAAGTATTGTAAAAACGCTTAAGGTTCGCTTCCGTTAAAAGCCTTGCGCTCGGATCGTCTTCCACGATAAGAATGGTAGCCATATTTATTCTCCCGTTTTTTTTACGCGTCTTTTTTATGCATGGCAGGGCGCTGCCCTGCCACGCAGAAACGCGGACTAACCGCGCCCGCCGCCGCGTTTTTTTATTTATTTTATCGCTTTTCGGTTAAATTAACGTAAAAGCGCCCGTTTTTTACGGGCGACAATTAACAATTCTGCTTAGACGCGGCGCGTCAGGAAAGCGTGCCCACGATCTTTTGGATTTTTTCCAGCTCTTTCTGCGGCGAATGCCACCAGTTCGTACTCCATACGCGGTGCAAATTCCAGCCGCGGCTTTCGAGATATTCCTGCCTGTGCACGTCGCGATCGCGCGCCGAATCGGGCGTTTCGTATAAATGCGAATCGCATTCGATGCCGAGAATATATTTTCCCTGCGACTTAACGGCAAGGTCGATGCTGTACCCGCCGATACCGACGTTTTTATCCACTTCGAACCCGCGCTTTATCAGCCCCTCGTACACCTCGTCGGCAAACGGCGATTCATATACCGTCGCCGCGGCAGATTGCGTCCGCACGTCGCAAAGGGAAAGCAATATTTCGTGCGCCACTTCCTTTCTGCCCGAACTGACCGCCTCGGCATATTCGAGATATTTTTTGAATATCTTCGGTCCTTCCGTCTGCAAATCCCCGACATAAAGGTCGCTGCTCGTTATGGACGTGACGACGTATATTTTTTCTTTGGCGCGGGAAATCGCCACGTTCAGACGGTTTTCCCCGCCGCGCTGATTGAGCCAGCCGAAATTTCTGACCACTTTGCCCTGCTCGTTTTTGGCGTACGCCAGCGAAAAGATGATGGTATCGCGCTCGTCGCCCTGGACGTTTTCGATGTTTTTCACGAAAAGACCGATGTCCTCGCCGTTGCGCTTGCGGTTCCATTCCTGGTTGCAGCGGAGGGCGAAGTCCTTATCCTTTGCGCACTCCTCGTCGATGACGTCCATAATGAGGTCTTTTTGCGCGGAGTTGAAGGTAATGACGCCCACCGTCTGCTCGGCGGTACGGGTCTTGAGATAGTTTTTCAACAGCAGCACCACCGCTTTGGCTTCGGCATAGTTGCTCCTGTCCGCCCATTTGCCGTTTTTAACGCGCACGACCTCGATGGGCGGTTTCGCGGGCTGTTCGGTATTCGGAGAAATACGCAATCTGCCGTGATAGAAAGCATAGTTGGAAAAGGCGATGAGCTCTTCGTATTTGGAACGGTAATGGAAATCGAGCATGACTTCCTTATACTTAAAGCGCGCCAGATCGAGCAAGCTCTCCTCTTCCAAAGCGGCATTGCCCTCGGCGTCGTCGTCGAACTCGCCGTCGGTTTCAAATCTCCCGAACCCGAGGCTGGAGGGACGAAGCTGCTTATGATCGCCCGCAATGACGACTTTTTTCGCGCGCTGTATGGCGGGCACGCCCTTTTCGACGTAAAGCTGAGACGCCTCGTCGAATATCACGAGGTCGAACACATTGTCGAGCGGCAGGCTTTCCGAAACAACTTCCGGCGTCATCAGCCATATCTTGACGCCGCGGAACAGCTCGAAGGAAAACTTGTTTATAAAGCGCTGAACGCTCATTCTGCGCTTGCTTTCCACGTTGCGTTTCATCTCACCGAACCGCTTGGAAAGCGCGATGTTCTTTTCGTAAACGCCCTTGAGATACTGCTTGAATTTTTCCTGCGTGAAACGCTTTTTCTTTTCGATGAGCTTGCTGATCATGCTTACGATCAGGCGGTAATTCTGGATATGCGCGAGCACCGCTTTGTTATCCGCCTCGAAAGCGTCGATATTTTTCAGCACGACGTAATCGAATACGTTGCGGCTACCGTCCTTCATGGAAACGCCCGTTTTGTCCACGACGTTGTTGACCGATTCGATATATTTTTTCTCGCTTTCGGACAAAGAATCGTAAAGCGGGCGTATCAGCGCAAAGCGCTCGTAGGACAAAAGCCCGTCCATAAGGTGCGCGGGCGAGATGAAAAACTCCTTCACGCCGTGCCGCTTTTTAAAACAAAGCGACATGATCTCCCTGATTTTTTTCTTCACCTTACCCTTTTTAAATGGGCGCGCGAGAAAAACAGTGTTGTCGTATTCTTTTTTAAGCGCGACGAGCTGCGCGCAAAGCTTTAACGGCTCGGCAAGTTCCAGCCTGCCGATGTTGTCCTTTACCTTCAAAAGCCACGGAAAGGACTGCCGCAGATTGAAATATTCCTTGAGCTGGGAAAGATAAATTTCGTCGGAAAACTTGTCGCGAATATTTTTCAAAGCGGGATACTGCACGTCTTCCAGCGCGGCGTCCACCTCGTTTTCATACCCGACGGACTGCACGAGATAGTTGCTCAAAAACACGTTGTGCGGGTTTTCCTGGTAGATTTTATACATGGGCACGCCGAGCTTTTCGTCCTTTTCGTAAAGCTTTGCGGCGATTTCTTCCAAATCCTCTACGTTTTTATCGATTTCCTGCACCGCCGCGCGGTAAGCTTCCTCGTCGAAATAGTAACGCTCGTCGGAATAAAGCAGGTTGAACATCTGCGAATAGAAAAATTCCTTGTCTTTCGTGTCGCTGACGAAAAGCGCATAGCGCGAAAGATCGCCCAAACGCGAATATATGACGTCCAGAGCGGCTTTTTTTTGCGAAACCATCAGCACGTTATGACCTTTGAGCACGGAATCGACGATAAGGCTGGTGATGGTCTGCGACTTACCCGTTCCCGGCGGCCCCTGAATGACCAGTTCGTCACACTTTTCCACGCTGACGATGGCGTTTTCCTGCGAGGCGTTTAGGGCGTTGATATAATCGATGTCCTTTTCGCAATACGTTTCGCTTTTGCTGTCGGCATCGGACAAACGGAAATCGTCGGAATAATAGTCGATGTCCTCGGAATTTTCCAAAAGCTCGCTCAAAAGCTTGTTGATCTCGTCCTTTTCGATGATCTCTTTAAAATCTTTCTGCAGCGCGCTCGAACACATGGAAAACTTGCCGAGCACGGCGTTGTTCAAAAGGTGAAATTCTCCGTTTGCGAACTTCGGGAAAGTCCCTTCCTTGTATTCCGCAAACGCGGAAAATTTGGGCAACTCCGCATCGAAACGGATACCCGCCTCGCCGTAGTATTTTTGTAAATCTGAGATGAAATTTTCCCCGATCTCCTCGATGACGGGACTTGGCAATTCCTTGTTCTGCCCTGAAAATTTATATTGCGTCAGCAACAGGTTGTTGTTGTAGAGCATATCGCGGCTCTCGTCGAGCTTTATGTAGACGTTTTCGCCGTCGCGTTCCAAAATGACGGGAAAAAGCGCGAGAGGAGCGCGGATATTGAAGTCCTCCCCCGCCATGCGACCGATGACGTAGGGATAACCGACGTAAAGGTCGTTTTGCCCGCTTTCGCGGATATCCTTTGTGACTTCGCGCATGAGCGTGAGCAGTTTTTTGAACTTATTGACCTTCGCGGCGGAATATGCCGAAAAATCGACTTCGCTGAGCTTGAAGCTTTTCGCGCGGGATTTGCCCGTAAGATATTCCAGCAAAGCGGGCAGCTGTCTGCCGTACAAATCGTAAGCGTATTTATCGTAAATCTTGCCCATGTAGAGCAGGCGGTTGCGTTTGTTGATGTTCACCAGCCGGCTTTCCAGGTTTTTCAGCGTTTTTCTGACGTCGTCGGTGATTTTCGCACTCGCCGAACGCTCTTTATGATACCGCTCGAGCACGGGCATGAACGCCGCGCCGTATTTTTCGCGGAAAGTCTTGCCGAGTCCCGTGATATACTGCAATTCTTCTTCCCTTGCGGGGGCGTTTGCCGCAATGAGCCGCACCGCCTCGTCCGTACACACCACGGGCGAGCGCCCTCCCGAAGTGTTCTTTTTTTTCAGATTATTCCTCACCTTGATCAGTTCTTCGTACAATTCCTGTTGCGTCATGATCCGACCTCTTTGACATTATTCTTTCATATTGTATCATACCCCCGCGCAAAAATCAAACGATTGCCCGACTTTATGGCTGCATGAAAAGCATACAATACGCGCCTACAACTGCAAATGCGGCTTAAATTTCATTAAAACCGAAAAATATCGTATTTTTTTAGATGAACAAATTCCCGTTTGAAAAAACGCCGTTTTACAACGCGTAAAAATTAAAAACACGGCAAATTGCTTAACTGCCGTTGTGTATTTTACGACAAAGCGCGACATTTCCCGCCGTTTTTCGGCAAATTTTAACGCTAAATTTCGTAAACTAAAGTATATTATACAACTAATTTTTGATTTAGTATAATAAAATACCGACTGTAAACGCGTTAAAACGAGCTTTACGAAAACAATTTTGTTTTTACGAAAAATTTATATTGACAACGACGAGCCGTTCGGATATAATGGAATTAACCGAAAATGCGGCGATTCGGCGTAAAATAAACGACGAATCTTTTAAAATGTCTATTATGTGAGGTTTTCAATGGATTTACGGGTAGAAAAGACAATCAAGAGTATATTCAATACTTTTTTGGAAATGCGCGCGAAAAACCCGCTGGAAAAAATCAGCGTGACGGAACTTTCCGAAAAGGCGATGATCAACAAAGCGACTTTTTATCTTCACTTTAAAGATATTTACGATTTATCCGACTGTTTGGAAAGCGAGCTGGTCAATTCCATCATCGATAAAATATCTCCCAACGAATTCGTAAGCGACCCCGTAACGGCGATAGACACCTTGACGGAGGCTTATGCCGCGAAAAAAAACATGATACAGATATTGTTTGCGGATACGCGCAGCCAGCGGCTGGCGCAGAAAGTGGAAGAAGGCGTGAAAGAACTTCTTTTCGAGCACAACCCGATGTGGAAAGAAGACTGTGCGAAAAACACGCTGATATCTTACGTCGTGTTCGGCAGTTATTACGCTTTTGTCAACAACGACAAATTCTCCCCCGCCGAAACGATACGCTCCATCACGCATATCAACGAAAACTTAAAAAATCTGATTTAACGCCAAGAACGATTCGCGTAAAGTTATATTGAAACGCCGCGCGCCCCGTACAAACGTACGGGGCGCGCATTTTATAAAAAAGACATCGAGTGGTATACAAGGCGTAACGAAAGACAAACATTCCCATCGTAACAACCCCGCTGAACGTAAAACAGTAACGGCAAACGGCCGCGACGACGCGATGGGTTGACGGGACGGCGGGTCGACAGGACGAAGGGACTATGGGTCGATAGGACAGCGGGTCGACGAAAATATCTTTTCGTTTTCATTTATTCAAAAAACGGTATGCAAAACATCGCCCCCGCGCAAAGCTTTGCGCGGGGGCGGTTTTTACGGTAAATTTTAACGACTTTACTTTTCGGCTTTTATCGTGCACGTCGCACCCCAGCGGCGCAAGACACAAACTTCAGAAAAACCCGCTTCGCGCAATGCTTCCGTTTCGTGTTCGACGGTCAAAGGCGTATCGTAATGGTAAAGCTCTCCGTCGCGGATTCCCTGCTCGCCTTTCAGCCGAATAAATTCGCTACGGAAAAAAGATTCCTGTTTCGCCGTGGACGCAAAATAATCGGTGAGCACGAAATAGCCCTTCGGCGCGAGCGACTGCAAAACCTTGCGGTAAAGCGGAATTTTTTCTTCCTGCGTAAAATGATGCAAGGACTCCACCGAAACCGCCGCGTCGTAAAAATTATTTTCAAAAGGCACTTCAAAATAAGAGCCCAAAATCAATTTTACCGCTCTGCGGGAAAACTTTTCTTTCAGCGTTTGCAACATTTTGGGCGCGACGTTTATTCCCGTGATTTCCGCCGACGGATTGAGCGAAAAATAATAATCGAGCTCCAGCCCCGTGCCGCAACCTAAATCTAAAACTTTCGCGACGGGACGAAGAGGCAGACAGTTTGCGGTAAAGGGGTAAAATTCCCGCGCGCAGTCAATTTCGTCAAGCTGGTGCGATTCGTATTCTCGCAATCGATCGTCGAAAAACTCTCCCATTTTTTCAAGCATGATCTTTCTCCTTTTTCAGCGCCTGCGCTATTTTTACCGCACGCGCTTTGCCGCGCCGCAATTTATAAAATTGCGGCGCGTTTCGATTATAAAAATAAGGCGTCCTGCGGAGAATCTCCTTTCGCCTTCAGCCGCAAAAACGACCGTTTTTGCTTTATTTTTATATATTTTGCGCGCGCAAAAGCTTTTATCGTTTTTACAAACAAAGCCGTTCTTTACCGCCGCCGCGAACGCATTCGTTCGCGGCGGCACTTTTCAGTTTTTTAAAAAATCACCTTAAAACGCCCCAAACGCAGCTTTCGGCGCAAAACGCAGTCCGCCGCGCTAGATTTTTCCGCGTATAATACGTTTATAATTCAAAGAGAACTTTCCGACCGTTGCGCTTAACGCAAAATTTATCGCAAAAATCAAACTGCGCCGCGTAACGCGGCGCAATTTTTTACAGATTGTCTATGACGGAACAAATGGTATCCACCGTCTTATCCACGCCG
>CASETU010000122.1 GCA_949290895.1 uncultured Bacillota bacterium | reverse complement strand
GCGGCTTTCACCGCTTCTCTGCCCGCGCGGAAAGTTTCCTCCACGTCGGTAGCCGAAGCCAGGTGCGCGCCGCATCTTTGCATCAGGCTCAGTTCGATTCCCCTCGTTTTGAAGCCCGTCTTTTCCTTGATGATGTTGGCGAGCGTGGTCGCTACGCCGCCGAGCTGCGCATGGCCGAAGCTGTCGCGCGCGCCTTCGGAAACGAGTTCGCAGATGAGCTTGCCGTTTTCGTCGTGAATCCCTTCGGAAACGACGGCGATGCACTTGTTGTTGTTCTTCGCGCAGACGGCTTTCACGTCCTCGACGAATTTATCCACGCTGAAAGCAACTTCGGGCAGATAGATGAGATCTGCGCCGAGCCCTTTGGCGTTGGCGAGCTTCGCCGCGGCGGTCAGCCAGCCGGCGTTGCGCCCCATCGCTTCGATGACGCACACCATCGGGGTGTCGTACACCTTCGCGTCGAGATTGATTTCCATAACGGTGGTTGCGATATATCTCGCCGCGCTCGCATAACCGGGGCAATGGTCGGTGCCGTAGAGGTCGTTGTCGATGGTCTTGGGCACGCCGATGACGTTGCATTCGTAGCCGGAATTCTGCAAGTATTTGGAGATTTTGTTGCAGGTATCCATGGAATCGTTACCGCCGTTATACATGAAATAACGCACGTTGTATTTTTTGAAAACTTCCAAAATCCTCTTGTAATCGGTACCGTCCACCGAAGCGTCCTTGAGCTTATAACGCACCGAACCGAGCGCGGACGACGGCGTATACTTCAAAAGTTCGAGTTCCTTTCTGTCCTCTTTGCCGATGTCGTAAAAATTCTCGTCCAGAACGCCTTTAATCCCGTGCGCCGCGCCGTAAACGGCGGTAATAGCATCGGAATCGAGCGCTTCGAGGAACACGCCCGCGGCACTGCTGTTGATGACGGACGTAGGCCCGCCGGACTGCGCAAACATTAACGCGCCTTTCAGATTCTTCATAGTTTACTCCTTTTTTCTCAAATAGTATGTATTTCGGCTGTTCGCCGTTTTTGCCTTTTACAGTCCCAAAATCTTGGAAGTTTCGTAAAGATATTTATCGAACTTCTTTTTCGCCTTGAACACTTCTTCAAACGGTTCGGTGATGATCTGGTTGTCGCGTATGCCCACGGCGCAGCTTTCGCCTTTATCTTTGAGCACTTCCACAGCCTTGACGCCGAACTTGCCCGCGAGGATACGGTCCGCCATGGTGGGCGAGCCGCCGCGCTGGATATGTCCGAGCACCGTAACTTTCGGACCGATGCCCGTCTTTTCCTTGATGGCGGCGCAGATCTCGTCGCGGTTGCCCGCGCCTTCCGCCAAAATGATCATGTTAGAAGTCTTGCCGCGCATACGGCTCTTCCTGATGGAAGAAGCGATGACGTCCAAATCGTAGGGCACTTCGGGCACGAGCACGTATTCCGCGCCGCCCGCGACACCCGCATAGAGCGCGATGTCCCCGCAGCGGCGGCCCATGACTTCCAAAAGCGATACCCTGTCGTGGGAAGTCATCGTGTCGCGGAGGTTGTTCATCGCCCAAAGCACGGTGTTGACCGCCGAATCGAAACCGAGCGTATAATCGGTATACGCGAGGTCGTTATCGATGGTGCCGGGGATACCCACCACCTTGATGCCGAAGTTGTTGGATAAATCGAGCGCGCCGTGGAACGTCCCGTCGCCGCCGATGGCGACCACGCCCTCTATCCCGTAGGCGGAAAGGGTCTCCGCCGCGCGGCGCTGTCCGTCGAGTTCCACGAACTCCGGACATCTCGCCGTCTTCAAAAACGTGCCGCCCTTGTGGATAAGACCGGAAACGGAACGGGTCTCCATACGCGTCAAATTGCCGTCGATCAGTCCCTGCCAGCCGCGTTCCACGCCGTACACGTCGATATTGTAGTAAAGAGCAGTTCTCACAACGGCTCTGATACAAGCATTCATTCCCGGGGCGTCGCCGCCGCTGGTCAATACCGCTATTTTTCTCATACTCTCCTCCATGACCTTGATTTCGGAAATTATTTTATCATAAATTCCGCAAAAATAAAAGTCCTTTCGCGTGCATTTTAAGATTTTTCGTTTACAGATTAAGATTTTTTTCGGAAAAATACGATTTCTTTTTCGCTGAGAATGCCCTTGAGTTCGGTAAGCAACCCCTCGCAGCGGCGCACCTTGTTTTTGACGGTATAATTCTTACCGCCCTTGTGCACGATGACGCCGATATCGCCTTCATAGCTTTCGATGATATCGAAGATATCTTCCATGTATTTTTCTTTGTCTTCCGGAATGATAAGCCCCAGATATTCCTGCTCCGCGGGCTTATTTTCTTTCGCCTTGAGTTCCAGCTGCTCGATTTTGTCCGCCACGATCTGCACATCGTTTTCCTTAATCTGCAGCCTGCCGCTGATTTTGACGATCTCCTCCTCGTTCATCAGCGCTTTGTTCGTCTCGTAATTTTTCGGGAAGAACACGCAGTCGATCTGCCCGTAAACGTCCTCCACTTTGAGCACCGCCATGTGATCGCCCCGCTTAGTGGTCTTTCGCTCCGCCGAAGTGACGATGCCGCCCACGGTGACGTACTGCCCGTCCTTTATTTCGGTATAGGTCTTGTTTCCGTCCTCGTCCGCTTCGTAATATTCGAGCAGAGAAGTATTGAACCCCGTTTTGGAAAACGCCTCCATGAAATCGCTCAGCGGGTGTCCCGTCACGTACACGCCCAGCACCGCCTTTTCCTTGGAAAGCTTGACCTGCGAGGGATATTCGTTCATCGCGGGATATTCCACCGTGAGGGTGTTGTCCTCCTTGATGATATCGCCGAACAAACTCATCTGACTGCTGTTTTTCTGTTTGTTGATGGCGGCGGCGCGGTCGAGCACCTCCTCGTAAACAGCGATATACTGCGAGCGCGTATGTCCGAAGGAATCGAACGCCCCTGCGTAGATGAGGTTTTCCACCAGCCGCTTGTTCGTACCGAGGGCGGCACAGCGCATGGCGAAGTCCTCAAAGCTCTTGAAGTCCCCGTTGTTTTTCCGCTCCTCCACCATGGCGTTTATCGTGTTTTCGCCCACGTTCTTGATGGCGGCAAGCCCGAAACGTATCCCGTCGCCTTCGCACTTAAAATCGCCGATACTCTTGTTGATGTCGGGCGGGTAAACGGGAATATTGCGCGAACGCAGGTACATCAAATATTTTGTGATTTCCTCTATCTTTGTGATACGGTTGTTCAAGATGGCCGCGAGGAACTGGTTGGGATAATACTTTTTCAAAAACGCCGTCTGATACGCCAGCACGGCGTAAGCCGCCGCGTGCGATTTATTGAAGGCGTATTTCGCAAAACCCGCCATTTCGTCGAAGATATCTATCGCCACTTCTTCGGGCACGCCGCGCACGATGGCACCGTCTATCGTCCTGCCCTTGTCGTCCACGCCGCCGTGCACGAATATCTTCTTCTGACGGTCCATTTCCTCGACGTTTTTCTTACCCATGGCGCGGCGCACGATGTCCGCCTGACCGAAAGAAAATCCGCCCAGCGAACGGCACACTTCCATGACCTGTTCCTGATAAATCATGATGCCGTAGGAGTTGGAAAGAATGGGCTCCATCAGCGGGTGTTTATACTTGATGCTTTGCGGGTTATGCTTGTACTTGATATAATCGGGAATGGAATCCATCGGGCCCGGGCGGTACAGCGAAATGCCCGCGATGATGTCTTCGAAAGTCGTCGGGCGCAAGTCGCGCATGAACCGCTTCATGCCGGGACTTTCAAGCTGGAACACGGCGTCGGTATCGCCCGAACCGATGAGGTCGTACGTACCTGGGTCTTCGTAGCCGAGCTGGTGGAAGTCGAGCTCCCTGCCCGTCGTTTCCTTGACGTAAATGACCGCTTTCTTGATATCTGTCAGGGTAATGAGTCCCAAAAAGTCCATCTTCAGCATGCCGAGCTGTTCGACCTGCTTCATATTGAACTGCGTTGTGATATCCTCGCCGTTTCTTTGCAGCGGCACGTTGTCCGCGATGGGCTTTGCGCAGATAACCACCCCCGCCGCGTGCATAGAGGTATTGCGCGGCAACCCTTCCACCTTGATGGCGATGTCGATGATCTTTCTCAGGTTCGGATCTTCGTCGTAAATCTGTTTGAGTTCCTTGACGCCGACGTTCACCCCGTCCTTATTGGGCTTTAAGCCCAGGCTTTCTTCTATGGTGGACTTGCCGTCCATGAGCTTGGTGATTCTGTCCACGTCGGCATAGGGAATGGAAAACACCCGCCCTACGTCCTTGATGGCGGCTTTCGATTTCAGCGTACCGAACGTGACGATCTGCGCCACCCTGTCCGAACCGTATTTCCTGCGCACATATTCCACGACCTCGCCGCGGCGTTCATCGGAAAAGTCGATATCGAAGTCGGGCATGCTGACGCGTTCGATATTGAGGAAACGTTCGAAGACGAGGGAATATTTGAGGGGGTCGACGTCGGTAATGCCCACGCTGTAGGCGATGATGCTGGAAACGCCGCTCCCCCGCCCCGCGCCGACGGGAATCCCGACGCTTTTAGCGTAGTTGATGAAGTCCCACACGATGAGGTAGTATTCGATATACCCCATGGTGTGAATGGTGTTGAGTTCGTAATCAAAGCGCTTGCGTATCTCCTCGGTGATGACGGGATAACGCTTTTTAAGTCCCTCTTCCGCCAAATCGCGCAAAAATTCGTAAGCAGACTGCCCGTTATCAGGGATATAGCCGGGGATAAGGGAATTGTCGCGGATAGGTTCGCATTTTGCATTGAGGTCGAACACCTCTTCTTCCGCGCACTTTGCCGCGATCTCCAGCGTAGTTTCCAGCGCCTCGGGAAGGTTCGGGAAAGTTGCCGCCATTTCCTCGGGCGACTTCATATACATCTGGTCGGTGGTCATCTTCATGCGGTTGGGGTCGTCCATCGTCTTTTTCATGCTGATGCACATGACCACGTCCTGGATTTCCGCGTCCGAACGCTCGGCATAGTGCACGTCGTTTGTCGCCACGAGCTTGATGCCCGTCTCTTTAGAAAGGCGAATGAGCATGGGGTTGATATACTTTTGCTCTTCCAGCCCGTGGTCTTGGATTTCGAGATAGAAATCCTCCCCGAAAATGTCGCGCATGGACAGGGCGAACTTTTTAGCGCCCTCGTAGTCGTTGCGGAGCAGCCGCTTTGCCACCCTGCCCGCAAGGCATGCGGAAAGACACACCAGCCCTTCGCTGTGCTCTTTCAAAAGGTTATAGTCGATACGCGGCTTATAGTAAAACCCGTCCACGTAAGCAATGGAATCGAGTTTGACGAGGTTCTTATACCCTTTCTTGTTTTTGCAAAGCAAAATCAAATGGTCGGTCTCGTCCCGCCCCGCCTTGTTCTTGTAATCGTCGCAGGCGTACATTTCGCAGCCGATGATCGCCTGCATACCCAGCTTTTTTCCCTCCTCGGCAAAGGTCAGCGTGCCGAACATATTGCCGTGGTCGGTGATGGCGACCGCTTTCATGCCCTTGGCTTTCGCCACCTTGAACACCTCTTTCAAGCGCGTCGCGCCGTCGAGCAGGGAATATTCCGTATGTAAATGCAAATGTACAAAATCGCTCATTTTCTCTTCCGTTATTTCAGTTTTTCCGCGCCCTTAACGCCCTCGCGGCACAGCCTTTTTATCAGTTTGTTTCTGTCTTCTCCGCTTAAATCCTCCGCTTTTACGGCAAAAGCCGAAGCGGCGTTCGCATAGAGCAAGTAATGCCCGTTCATCTGCCTGACTTTTTTCAAATCGGAATATTTCAACGCGGACTTCGCGAAAAATACGCCCGCCTTTCGCGTTTCGACGGTAAATTCCGTTTCGCCGAATTCATAAAAATTTTCCAGCGCCTGGTCGGCAAGATTTTTTTCGTTGTTCTTCATCACGATCGTGAACACCAGCCCCACGCCGAAGGGAACGGCAAACGCCAGCAATGCGTTGACCCACGGTTCTTCGATAAACGTCCCCAACACGATATAAGCGAGCAATCCCGCCGCACCGACGATACACGCACCCAAAAACACGCGGTACAGATTTTTCTGAATTTCCCGCTGCCGCGCCGCGTCGACTTTTATAAAACAGCGGATAACGTCTTCCTTATCCGCGGCGTTTTGTATGCCCGTTTTCTCCGCGGCATCTTTTTCGGCTATATCCTCAAAGCACTTATTTTCCGCGGCGTTTTCCGCCGCGCACGCGCTTTTATTCCCCGTTTCTTCGTTTTTCTTTGTTTCTTCCATTTTATGTATCTCCTTTACGTATCGCAGATTTTTTCGTTTCCGCTTTCATTTTGCGCGGTGCGCGATCTCCGCCAGCTTTCTCAACCTGTGATTGAGACAGCTTTTCGTAACGTTCAGCCGTTCGGCAAGTTCCTGCAAAGTGTCCTCGGGAAATTCCTTGCGCATTTTCGCCGTTTCGCGAAGCTCCTCTTTCAGCCCCGCCAAAACGCCCGAACTTTCCAGCTCTTCTATCGCGGCAATGACCTTTTCCGCCGCGTCCATCTGCTTTGTCACGTTGGCGAGGTCGCAGTTTTTCTGACGGTTGGCGTTGGAAGTAACTTCCTTTTCTATCATGATGTCCGTGAGTTCCAGCGCGGCTTTCGGCGCGCCGACGAACACCAAAAAGTCCTTTATCTCCTCGGCGGACTTTACGTACACGACGTAACTGCCCTTGCGCAGGGTGCTCTTTGCGCCGATATTAAAGGAAGTCAGAGCCCCCTCCGCCACAGACGCAAGCTCCGCGCCCGACAGGACGAATTCGAGATGATACCCCGTGCTGGCGCGGCTTTCTCCCCTGCGTGGCGGCACGGTGATGTTGCCCGCACCGACGAACAAGCCCTTTAAAAACGCGCTCTTCGCGCCCGAATCGTCCAAAGCGCCCGCCGCCACGGCAAAGGAAACGCCCTCGTCGGTCAAGATCCCCAAATCGGAAAGGATTTCCGCCGCGCGGGGACCGCCGCACGTGAAGATCAGCCGTTCTTTTTTGTTGAGCGCGTCGCTTTTGGAAAAGCACTCCGTCAGCGCGTAGCCGTAGACCGATTCGAAAAGATACGCCGCGTACTTCGCCGCGGAAAGGCTTTCGGTGGAAAACTCGAACCCGATCGTTCCCTTTGCGAGCACCACCGAGCCGCACCCCCGCAAAAATCCCGAAAGATAGGCTTTTTTATTTTCCGACGCGGCGCTCTTTTCCGTCAGCTCCTCTTTGACCTTTTCGGTAAAGTTCATTTTTCCCCTTTCTCCTTGAATCTTCTGAACCTGAAATCGGGCAGGCGTCCGTCGATATTGTCGATGCGGTCTTTGTCGATGCTCACGCGCTCGAGCAGGCTTTCCACTAAGGATATTTCCCCCACGCGGCTCGGCGAATGGGCGTCGCTGCCGATGATGAACCGCACGCTCGTCTTTGCCGCTATGTCGGCAAGTTCCTCGTCGGTAAGGTGCGTCTTTTTGGCGTTCAATTCGATATACGTGCCGTAATCCGCGGCGCATTTCGCCACTTCCAGCGCATCGGCAAACACGCAGAAATTGACGTGCGTGACGGCGTCGAGCGGGTTGTTTTTGATGACGTTGATATAAGTTTTCGTCGTGCGCTTGACAAGCTCTTCGGAAGGCTTTATCTTCAGCCCGTGACGAAGATAATTCGGCAAAAACAAATTGAAAATGTCCTTGACCCCGCTCAGCACAAACTTATGAAAACCCGTCAGAAAAATATCGAAATCGTCGTACTTTTCGGGGGATAAATCGGTCTTTCCGCTTTCGGATACGATGTTAGATTCTATGCCCGTGAGCACTTTCACGTTATATTTTTCGTTTGCCGCCGCAACGTCGCTCAAAAGATGCGGCATCTTTCTCTTTTTTAAACCGAACGCGGGGTGATTGAACCCGTGATCGGTGATGGCTATCTCTTTTAATCCCAGCTTGTCCGCCGCCGCGGCGTTGTCGAAGACCGTGCCGCTGCCGTGGGAATATCTCGTATGCGTATGGTAATCCGCAGTAAGTTTCATGTAAAATCACCTATGAAACGGACTTCTCGGACGAGTTTTACGCCGAATTGTCCGTCGACCTTTTTCTCTATGTAGGAAACGAGGTCGTAGACGTTTTGCGCCGTCGCGTTCCCCGTATTCAAGATAAAATTCGCGTGTTTTTCGCTGACGAGAGCGCCGCCGATACGAAATCCTTTCAATCCCGCACGCTCGATGAGCTCCCCCGCAAAATAGCCTGCGCCGTTTTGAAAAGTCGAACCGAACGTCTTTCCCGCGGGCTGTTTTTGCCTGCGCGTTTTCAAAATTTCCTCGCAAAACGCCCTGTCGAACCCGCGTTTGACCTTTAAGCCTACGGCGAGGATGGCGCCCGTTATCTCGCTCTTCCGATAGGAAAAGCCGCATTCTTCGCCCGTAAGCGTCTTTACGTTTTCGCCGCAAACTTTCACAAACGCGACGATGTCTTTCATTTCCCGCCCGAACGCACCCGCGTTCATCAGAGCAAGCCCGCCCGCGCTCGCGGGAATCCCGCTTAAAAACTCCGTTCCTCCGAGGTCGTTTTCGCGGCAGAACGCCAAAATGCGGGCGACGCTCGCGCCGCTTTCGGCAACGAGCACGCCGTTTTCATAAAAAACTTTGTTTAACTTTTCCGTGGAAATAACTGCGCCGACGCCCTTATCGGAAAACACCGCGTTGGAGCCTTTTCCCAAAATAAAGGCGTTTTCCGCCGCGCGGCAGAGCGCGGCGAATTTTTCTTCCGTTTCGGGGCGGGCGAAATACGCGGCGCTGCCCCCTGCGCCGATGGTGGTGCGCGGCGCGAGCGGGACGTTTCGCTCCCATCCGTTTTCGCCGCAAAAGATACAGCCGTGTTTAAGCATATCTCTCCTTATAATATTTTACACTACTTTTTGAAAATTAACAAGAATTTACCGAATCAAATTTTTTAATTTTTTCAAAGCGCTTTCGTCCCCCTTTGCGGCAAGCAGCGCGTTTTCGGAAAATTCGCCGAGCACCGCCTGCGGCGTAAAGAGCGGATAGGACAAACTTCCCCCCGCCGCGCCCTGCATGAGCGAAAGCCCTTCAAGCTCGAAAGAAAGGTTCATATACGGCGAAAACATGCCCAGATTTACTACTTTTTTCTGCACTTCATCGCTTAAAACATAATCGACGAATTTCTCCGCATACGCCTTGTTTTGCGCGGCCTTAGCCGTTACGGCGATATACTGATACAAATCGTTATACCCTTTCAACGGCGTAACGAAGGCATTCTCCTGCCTGACGTTCAGGCGGTTGGCATCCCTTTGCGTGCCGACGAGGATATCCGCGTTTCCGCTGACGAATTCGTAATAGGCGTCGAGGGGTGCTTTTTCCCGATGATCTTCAAGCGTGTAACCGTCCAGCGCGAGGGCGGCGTAAGGCTGTGTGAACGAGCCTTTCGATACGACGGCGTTTTTGAGCGTCTTGCTTTCCCCTAACTCCGATTTCGACAAGATGACGTAACCGCCCATGCACCAGGGCAGGGCGTAGACGTCGCCGTCGAGTTCTCCGTACTTAAAGCGCCTGCCGCTCCTTATCGGGGAATAGCCGCTTATCTCCACGCCGTAGCCGAAGGAAACCATGTCCGGACGTTCGCCCGCGGCGAACTTTTCGTTGGCGTTTTCCGCCGTCATCGGCGTGACCATCACGAATACGCCCGGGTTGCTCTTTTCAAACGCCGCCGCCCGCGCAAGCAGAAATTCCGCGCGCGAGCCGACGCCCCCTTCAAAGCTGTCGACGTGCCACAGCGTTAAAATGCCCTTGTACTCTTCCGCGCCCGTCAGTTTTTTATCCCGCGCGCCGACTCGCCCGAGCCCGAAAGTAAAGGAAAATATCAAAATCGCCGCGCTTAAAACGCACAGCGCCCCGCGGAAAAACACCGCCTTTTTATCGAAATTTTTCTTTGATTTTGTTTTCTTTCCGCGCCCGTCTTGTCCGTTCGCGCCCTCTTTGCCCGCGGCAAAGAGGTTGATTTCTTTCTTTTTCATACCTATATTATATTTTCCGTCTCCGCCGAAAATGCCGCTTTAAAGGTTATAGGACAAATTATGCTTTTAAAATAAAAACAGCTACTGACGAAAACAAAAAAATAATATATGTTTCCCATGCGCATACGTATGAAAACGAGCTCCTATAATCATACGTATGCGCATATATTTTATATAAACGTTTGCGCATACGTGCCTTTCGGCGCGCCGAGACGGAGCAAATTTTCGGCGGACAATCTCCTTGAAAAACGAAAAACGGCATAAGAAAACCGCCGCGCGGAATTTTCCGCGCGGCGGTTTTCATTCGTAAGCGTTTTATCTTACGTTTTTCTTATGGTTTTCTCATCGGTAAAAAATCTATGTTCGATTTTTCCTTTGTAGACGTTTTAAGCGATTTCCTTTTTCACGAGTTTGGGTTTTACGCCGAATTTGACGACGTCGCCGTCGATGACGACTTTGTCGAGGTTTGCCTCCGACGGGATTTCGTACATGGTGTCGAGCATGAGGTTTTCCAAAATGGTCCTAAGTCCCCTCGCCCCCGTCTTGAGCGCTATAGCCTTTTTGGCGATTTCCAGCACGCCGTCGCTGGTGATTTCCAGATTGACGTTGTCCATTCCGAACAGCTTTTTATACTGTTTCACGAGCGCGTTTTTCGGCTCGGTGAGGATATTGACCAGCGCCTTTTCGTCCAGCGGGTTAAGTCCCACCGTGATGGGCACTCTACCGACAAATTCGGGAATAAGACCGAATTTAATCAAATCCTGCGGCTGAATTTCGTTGACGAACTCGAAATTGTCCTCCTGGCTGTTCACGACCTTGCCGCCGAACCCAAGCGAGGAATTTTCGATGCGCTTTTGCACGATTTTATCCAATCCCACGAACGCGCCGCCGCAGATGAACAAGATGTTCGTCGTATCGATGCGGATACATTCCTGCTGCGGGTGCTTTCTGCCGCCCTGCGGGGGAACGCTCGCCACGGTGCTTTCGATGATCTTCAAAAGCGCCTGCTGCACGCCCTCGCCCGAAACGTCGCGGGTGATGGAAACGTTTTCGCTCTTGCGGGCG
>CASETU010000121.1 GCA_949290895.1 uncultured Bacillota bacterium | reverse complement strand
TGAAGGATGGGACTTGAACCCACACGGATGAACCATACGCCCCTCAAACGTACGCGTCTGCCAATTCCGCCACCCTCACAAGCACAACCTATTTTAATGTTTTTTTTCGAGTTTGTCAACAATTTCTAAGATGTTTTTTTATTTTGCGCGCTATTTTTTCATAAACCGTAGATACTTTTATATTTCGCCTTATATTTCAGCGTTTTTTTTACGTGAAAACGCGTTTCGCCGTAAGGAATGACGTTCAGCGTCACGCCGTCGGAAGAATACTTTTTATCTTTCAGCCACGCGGATACGTTGCCTTCACCCGCGTTATACGCCGCGAGGATTGTGGAAATATCCGAAAAACGCCGCGACAGATACCAAAGATAGCAACAGCCGAACAAGACGTTCGTGTCCGCGTCGAACAGGTCGTATTCTTTCATTCCGAGTTTACGGGACATAAATTCCGCCGTGGACGGCGTAAGCTGCATCAATCCCAACGCTCCCGCACTGCTTTTCGCGTTCGCATCGAATCCCGATTCCGTTTTGATAAGCCCGAACACAAGCGATCTCTCCAGCCCGAACGCTCCCGCGTGGCGGACGACGATCTCTTCATATTTTTTCGGATATATCCACTGCCGCTCGGCAAAGCGATAACCGAAAAAAACCGAAACGGCAACGAGCGCAAATATCGCCGTTACCGAAACCGCTTTTATGAAAATCGTCCTTCCGCGCTTTGTCATACTTCAAGTTTATGTAAAAACGCGCGATTCTATACCGTAACGGAAATGTCAAAATCAATTACAAAGACTTTTCTTCTGACTCACAGCAGAGCAAGGTTTGCACGATGCGCCGCGTTTTTTCCTTTAACGCATACACGTCCCCGTCGTTTTCAAGAACGATACATCCGTCAAAATCGCCGCTGTAATCGATTTGCGCGCTGATACGCGCCTCTGCCTGTTCCCGCGTGAGCCGACTTCTTCTGCACACGCTTTCTATCCGCTCTTCCTTTGCGCGCTTGACGACAACGACTTTATCGAACAGCTTTTCGTATCCCCCCTCGAAAAGGAGCGGCACTTCGAAAAAAGCGACGTCTTTTCCCGTAGCCTCGGCAAACATTTCCCGCATGATAGCGGGGTGCGCGAGCGCGTTGAGCTTTTCGAGCTTTTCTTTATCGGCAAAAACTTCCGCCGAAAGCGCAACCCTGTCGAGCGCGGGCGGCTCGCCGTGCACCGCCGCGGGAAAAAGCTTTTTCACCTCCGCAAGATACGTCTTGTCTTGCGCGATACGCGCATACGCCTCGTCGGCGGATACGACCGTATATCCCATTTCCTTGACAAAAGCGGCGACCGTGCTCTTTCCGCTGCCGATGCCGCCCGTGATCGCTATCTTCATAACGCCCCCGTCATTTTGCATCGTACCACGTTTCGCCCGCCTCCGCCTCCACGGTGAGCGGTACGCGCAGCGCCGCCGCGTGCTCCATTTCCCATACGAGCAGTTTTTCCACCTCTTCCCGCTCCGACTTCACACAATCGATGATGAGTTCGTCGTGTACCTGCAATATGAGCTGCGACTTATAATTTCCCTCTTTTAACTTCTTGTGCACGTTGACCATCGCCACTTTGATGATGTCCGCGCTGCTCCCCTGCAACGGCATGTTCATCGCCGCGCGTTCGCCGAACATTCTTTGGTTATAATTGGAAGATTTCAACTCGCGAATATACCGCTTTCTGCCCAAAAGCGTGGATACGTACCCGTGTTCTTTGGCAAATTCCACGTTTTTATCCATGTACGCTTTGACTTCCGGATACTTTTCGAAATACGTCTTAATATATTCTTTGGCTTTCGCGGTAGAAATTTTCAGATTCTTCGCCAAGCCGTATTCGCTGATACCGTAAATGATGCCGAAATTGACGGCCTTTGCGCTGCGGCGCATCTGCGACGTGACCTCTTCGCGCGGCACGCCGAATACCGTAGCCGCCGTTTCGGTGTGGATATCCGCCTGCTCGTTATACGCCTTTATCAAGGCCTCGCATTCCGAAAAATGCGCCAAAAGCCGCAATTCGATTTGCGAATAGTCCGCGCCCACGAGAATATGCTGCTTGTCGCGCGGAATGAAAAATCTGCGGATTTCCTTGCCGAGTTCGTCCCGCACGGGGATGTTTTGCAGATTCGGTTCTTTGCTGGAAAGCCGCCCCGTCGTGGTAACGAGCTGGTTAAAGGAAGTATGCACCAGCCCCGTGGACGGTTCTATCAACGGCTTAAACCCTTCAATATATGTGGAATACAGTTTCTGCAACTGCCTGTATTTTAATATGAGCGGTATGATCTCGTGCTCGCCCGCGAGCTCCTCGAGCACTTCCGCCGAAGTGGAATATCCCGTTTTCGTCTTTTTCGCGTGTTTCAACCCCAGCTTTTCAAACAGTATTTTGCCGAGCTGCTGCGGCGAATTGAGGTTGAATTCCCCGCCCGCGAGCAAGTGCACGCGCGCTTCGAGGTTTTTCAGTTCCGAAAGGTATTCCGCGCCCATCTGTTCCAGCGCGGCTTTATCGATTTTGAACCCAGCCGTTTCCATGTCATAAAGCACTTTGACGAGGGGAAGTTCCACTTCGTTATAAAGCGAAACGAGATTTTCTTCCTTTATTTTTTCGGAAAGTTTTTGGTAAATCACCGAAAGCGAATGACCTTTCGCATTTTCCGAAACGCCGTATTCGGCGCATACGGCGTCGAATTTTTCGTCCCGCCCCGTAAAATCGGCAAGATACTTCATGACAGACACGTCCTCGAAAGCGGCGTTGAAAGACACATCCACGCCGTCGAATTTATGCATAAGATCTTTGAGATTGTATGTCACAATCCTCTTGTTTGACGAAACGGCTTTGGCAAGCGAATCCACAGCCTCGGAATAAAGCACGCCCTCGTCGAAAAATCCCTCTTTCACTTTAGCGAAATATTCCGCCTTGCCGTCAAATACCGATAAAACGTTTTCAAAGAGGATAAAGAGAGTATCGGCGGAAAGCGCCTTATCGAGCTCCTCTTTGCTCTTCACGCTGATTATCTGCGGCGGTTCGGACACCTGCGGGCGAACGTAATCGCCTGCCGCAAACATATCTTCGCGCTTGACGAGGGTTTTAAATTCCAGCTCGGCAAACTTCCCTTTCGCCTCCGCGGGGAAAGGGATATTTAACCGCATTTTATCGAGATCGAAGGAAAAATCCGCATGGGTTTCGATGGTGGCAAGAGTTTTGGAAAGCTTGCAAGCCTCTTCCCCCGTAAGCAGTTTTTCCTTTAATTTTCCCGTAATTTCGTCGATATGCGCGTAAACGCCCTCTGCAGAAGAATATTTTTCCAAAAGGGTTTTCGCCGTCTTTTCCCCCACGCCCGCGACGCCGGGGATATTATCGGAAGAATCCCCCATCAGAGCTTTCAGTTCTATGACCTGCCACGGCTCTATGCCCGTTTTTTCCTTGAAGTTTTCCGCCGTGAGAACGTCCAGATCGCTGATGCCTTTCTTCGTAAAATACACGCTGCTCGTCGCGTCCACGAGCTGAAAAGAATCGCGGTCGCCCGTGATGATGACGGTGGGCATGGCGACGTTTTTCGCCACGGTGCCGATGATGTCGTCGGCCTCCAGCCCCGCTTTTTCCAGCATGTCGATACGCATTGCCGATAAAACCTCTTTCAAAAGCGGTATCTGCGGGCGCAAATCGTCCGGCATAGGCTTTCTCGTCCCCTTGTAATCTTTATACATCTCGTGGCGGAAGGTCGGCGCGTGCACGTCGAACGCAACGGATAAATGCGACGGATTCACGTCCTTGATGACCTTAAAAAGCATATTGACAAAGCCGAACACCGCTCCCGTGGGAACGCCGTCTTTCGTCATCATGGGCGGGTTCGCGTAAAACGCGCGGTTGATAAGGCTGTTGCCGTCGATCAAAACTAATTTTTCCATAAATACCTTGTAAAAATTCTTGATTTTTTAATCGGAATATGATATTATTTTTAAGCGATAGGAGAAAAGATATAACTTTTTATCGAAAATATTCTATCAAATCGGCGAGAAAAAATCAAGCCAAATCGAAAATTATCAAAAATATGCCGCCGTGGTGAAATTGGCAGACGCACGGGACTCAAAATCCCGCGGTAGAGATACCGTGTCGGTTCGACCCCGACCGGCGGCACC
>CASETU010000120.1 GCA_949290895.1 uncultured Bacillota bacterium | reverse complement strand
TAAAACTCCTCAAACTTAAACATCGCGTGTTTGCCCGCCGCGCAAGATAGAACCGGTTTTTCCGCCCGTTTCGCGTCGTGGAACTGCGACCAGATATTTTCAAAAAAGTCCGCGGGGAAAAAGTGCGTGCGCGCCACGTTTTTCTGCGTTTCAGATATATAATATCCGCCGTCTGCCTCGATCATATCGGGATAACTCATCATCAAAATAGGGTCGTCCTCGTACAAAAGCACGTCGGGCTGCGACCAGCGTATGATCTTTCCCTGTGGGGTATCGAACTCTTCACCGCCCAGACACCACACAGGGTTGCGGTTTGCATACCCTTTTGAGCCGTTATTGTGGAACCAATAGATATACTTTCCATTTTTACATTTCCACACGAAATTCGCCGCGCGAGGGTGCTTTACGAGCTTTCCGTTTGCGTATTTCAAAAAATCGGGTTTAGAAAACGATCTGCCCGCATCGCGACTGACCACATTACCGGGATGTCCGGAAACCGTTCTGTAAATGCAATAAATCGTACCGTCGCTTAACGTAACGTAGGACTGTTCTTCTGCGACCGTTCCAGCATTTTCAGGTGCGCGAATACCGATTATTCCCTCCGGCAAAGTGCGCCACACAATTTTTTCGGGATCGCGCTCGGTCATCAAATTCGGACTGTTCAACAGCACGCCCTCGGATTTTACGAAGCCGCCGGGAAAGCCGAATTCTCCGATTTTATGCAGGGAAACGAAAACTTCTCCGTTGAGATCGAAAGGCTTTCCGACGTTCCAGAAATATTTGAGTTTGCCTTTGTGATGGTTCTGCAAATCGATTTCAAAATCGCGCTGCGGAATTTCGTATCTTTTCTTCGACCAGCTTTTGCCGTTGTCGTCGGAATATTTGAACACGAAATGCCCCAACGAATCCACGCGGTAATACGTTCCACTGTGCGCCGTTTCCACGCTGCGGATATCGTCGGTATTGTGATTATAAAAAACGTATATCCTGCCATACGGCGTTTTATAAAGCACGGCATATGCGGCCTCAACGCCGTCGGGCGGTTCGAGTTCGCACCGATCGATCCAGGTTTTCCCCTTGTCCTTACTGCGCATCGTCACTACGATTTCGCCCTTCACCCCCTCGTACGCGGAGCCCGTGGTAACCGCCACGAGCCACGCGCCGTCGTCCGTATCGATAATGTACGGCTGATCGGCATAACCGACCGTCGGTATGACGTTGCCGTGTATAAGATTTCGCCTGTCGAAAACCTCAACGCTTTTCCCCATAGACGGATCGTGAAGCACCTGCTCCGCTTCCGAAGAATACTCCTTTTTCTTTTCCATTGCGTTTATCCTCCGAATTCTATTCGTATATTGGTTTCATGACGGGAATTTGACCTATTATTATACTCCACACTTTCGCTTCCAAATACATGGAATAATCTGCCTGCAACAATTCTTCGCTAGTTTTAAATAAAGAATTTTCATTGGTAATAAATGCAGAATTGGGTAATAATCCGTTACTGTCTGAAAAGCCTTCATTTGCTATATAAACATTTTTAACGGTTAACAACCTGGATGCATTATTTGCAATATAGCCTATCCCGTAATAATCAGCCGCGCCCGATACCGAAATATTTCCGTACACTATTACGTTTTCAACATAACTATGCCCATTATTGCTCGTACCGAACACGCCGCCCATTGTACGGACAGTGAAATTATCCGTGATGTTAATTTTCATGTCTTTAATATAGCAATTGGCAATAACTGTATTTTCCATTGCTCCTACCAGACCACCGACAAAACATTGTTCTGTCCCTTTGATATCTAACGTAATATTTTCCAAACCGAGATTATAAATTTTTCCTCCTTTGGAAACGGCAATAAATCCGCAAGTAGATGTCAATGCCGTCGACGGTTGCCAATTTTTAATCACGTGTCCGTTTCCGTCAAAAACACCGCCAAAAAGCCCAGTGGATCTCCAATTTGATTTTGCTATTCCTCTAAACGATTTTCCTGAAAGATCTAAATCCGCAGCCAACACATAATGCATATTTAAACGCATTAAATCCGAATCGGGATAAACTACCGTATGAGAAACAGCCAAACTTTTTGCCCCTGAATCAGTAAAATAATCATTTGCATTTTCTGCAGTAATAACAACATCGCAAATATAAATTGAAGACGTTATAATACTGTCATGTGTTTCAATTCTCAATTCATATTCACCGTTCGCCAACGACTTTAACGCAACCGCGTCAAACGAAATTACCGATCCGGCAACAGTATAATTTTCAAACACTTCACCGTCAAGTTTAACCGTTGCAGATGTTAAAAGCGCCGCGTCTTTTACGTCCAAAACGGGAGATTCCGTCGCTCCGTCATATTTTGAAAAAAGCATTTTTTGTGCGCTCAAATCTATTTCGCATTTCTCGCTCACACGAACTTCTACGGTTTTTGATAAACCCAGCACACTTATCGTTATGTTTGTGCTACCTGCTCCGACTGCGGTCACTTTTCCGAATTCATCTACATCCGCAACCGACGGATCACCGGTAGAAAAAACAGGTCTCACGTTTATTTCCGCGCTATACTCTGCCACCTTTATCGACGGAACAATGCTCGCCTCAGAATTTAACAATGACAACGATAACTCTTGAACATCGCTCTCCAACGTATAAGCATTCGCCGATTTCAATTTGTCGAAACTATCGTAAAATACATCTTCGAAATAATATCCGCCTTCCGATTCCGTTACGCCAACGCTTTCGTATATGCCTTTTTCAATAAAATTCAAAAGCATATCCTCCTTGTGTTCGTATTTTTTAGAATCATATGCGGCGCCCACAACATAAGCAAAACTTCGAGCATTATCACTCTCGTTTATATCAGAAAAATGATAAACACCTTCATGAACGTAATAACTTATGGCAGTAAATTGGCGATTATAATTTTCGAATAATACGTTGGACAATACGCCGTTGAAACAATAATATCCTTCTTCATCAGGGTTTTCATACAGTTTTTCCATCGGAAAGTTTAGATCGATTTTTTGTATTAAATTCTGATAATTTCCGACAACACCGTCTGAATATTTGCTTTCATCCGACAAAAACGAATACGGTGCGATAATCATACCTATTTTTTCGGCAGTTTCTGCTTGGCTTTTATCAATCTTCCCGGTAAAACGCAAACCTGACGGATCATCAAGTCGAACCGCTGCGCCTTCCGCAATATAAATGTTTTTTGCTTCAGCTTTAACAGCGCTTAAAATTATACCCATGCTTAAAGAAAGCAACATGACCAAAAATAAACTTACGATAAATCTCGATTTTTTTATCATATTTAGCCCTCTAATCCGACCAAATCTGATCGTCTTTCCAAACATCATATGTAGATGCCGTCATAATATCTTGTTTGGACACCATAATAATTTGCATAACAGGCTTCAAATATTGTTTTCTCATATTACTTCTCCTTATTGATTGATCAACGAAGGCATTTTTCCACTTTCAAACGACCAGAGGTTTCTGTCATAGTCCGAAAAATCAAACGCCAGAAAACTGTTTAAATCATAACAGTGAGACGAATTTATGATAACGGGTTGCACCGTCGTCTGCCCTGTCAGTTTCATTTCCAACGGGTCGGGATATTCCACGAGCACGAAACAATGTTCCACGCTCGCTCCCGCACGTATATGCTTTCCGACCAACGCGCCGATCAAACTTATATCTACTTTTTCATTTTTCGCTATCGTCATTCTTGCAATACAATGACTCAACAACCCCCTGTTGTCAAATACAAAAGCGCCTATAGGGTTGTTCGCGTTTGCCCCGAAAGTAGATGAAACATTTAATTCGACAAAACAATTTTCGATTGTGCCCAAATTCACCAATGCAACGACGCCTTTAAATTTTATTTGCGGTTGCACAGTTTCATCTGACCCTTTTACTTGCATGAACGAAGTATTTTTGATAACGCCCTCAGCCCCGACCAATCCAAAAACAGAAGATAGTCCGGAAGCATCGTAAACACTGAAATTTGAAATTGCATGTCCTCTTCCGTCAAACTCTCCGTTAAAGACATAATTAGTAAATTTATTCGTATCCGCCTCACTTTTATACGGAGCAAAAGCATTTACTACCGCCCCATTTAAATCGAGATCATTCAATAATACGTACTTATAAGTAATATTATTGCTCGCGTCGCGCGGCGCATCTTTGATTGACAGAAAATCTTCCGCAGTGCGGATCGCCATACGTACTTCACAGGAAATTTCCGAAGAAACGCCTTCGTAACTTGCCACGATCTTGCTCGTACCGCAAGCTTTTGCCGTCAGCGTGCCGTTTTCGACGGAAACAACTTCATCGTTGGAAGATGTCCATTCGATAAGCGATAAATCGCCGTTTGCTCCGTCCACCTTGAACTGCACGTTCAAAGGCACCGTATCGCCCGCAAAAATATAGGAATCGAGATTTTCCACGATCAAAGTCGGCTTTTCGTAAACAGTAACTTTACACGTTGCGCTCTTTCCGTCGGAAGTAGCGGTGACGACCGCCTCGCCCGTACTGATCGGCATCAAAACACCGCTTTTTGAATCGACTTTCACCACGCTTTCATTTGAAGACGACCAAGCAACTTCTCCCAAATTAAACGTTATCGCCTGCAATTGCGTTGTTTTGTCGTTAACATCGATCTTCACTTCCGACTGCGTGATAATGATGATTTTATCCGAAGTCTGCGCGCGGTCTTTGACCGTTACACGGCATTGCGAAGTTTGGTCTTCACTACTGACCGTAATGACGGCGTTGCCGACGCTTACGCCGACCACTCTGCCGCCGATATCCACCGCCGCGACATCTTCATCTGAAGACGTCCATCTGAAACTACTACCTTCTTTAAAAGTTGCTTTCAACGTCTGAGAATCTCCCACCTGCAGCATCATTTCGGTTCTATCCAACTGCAGCGTCGCCCCTTCTTTATCGCCTTTGCACGCGGCAAACAACGTCAGCGAAAGCGACAGCAAGCAAATCGTAAAAAGCAATAAAAAACTTTTTTTCATTTCTTTTCTCCCTTACACCCTGTTTTCAACTTCTTCGCGCCACGTTGCGATATATTCGGATAAAATAGGTCCGAAATCAACGTGTTCTCTGACTTCCATGATGCCGAGGTAAGCGCAATCGGCTTCAAAGGAATCGATTTCAGCAACCAACTCCGAAGTCACCATACTGCTGTTATAAAGACCGAGCAACATATATCTTACCGAAATGCTTTCCTTAAGTACGCGATCATAAAGGATTTTATACTGTTCCGGATCGGAATCTTTCAGCTTTTCCACCTCAGCCAATGCCTCTTTCATCAAATCGTATACCTTTTCGAGATAATTTTTCGGCCAATATTTACTGTCGAGAAGTTCAAGATTACTAAGCGAAGGCATTGCTTTTAAATTATATTTTTCTTCCAATACAGCATAGTGCATACGCATCATCTGGTAATATTCATAGATCTGCGGGGCCGCTACTTTATAGTAATTTTTAATAAAATCTTTACTCAGTTCTTCGGGAGACTGATTGATGTCCCACATCAAGCTACTCGCCACGTAAGAACGCATTTCGTAAAGAGCACTTGAATCCACATTATAAGCGTGTAAATGGAATATACCGATAGACTGCGCGTCCTGACACATCAGATAATTCTCTTTCAGCGATGAATAATCGCCAAACGGAATCAGATACTGCCCAAAATTTTTGCCGTACAAATAAAAGTATATATTCGGATTGTCAGCCTCTTTAAAAACCTGCTTCCAACCTTGAATGATGTTATTAATTGCAGCATTGTCTTCCGGATCGTCAAGACTGTCTGTATAAGAATATGCGAGAGGAGCTATCATCACGCCGACGTTTTTCTCCGGCAATACCGAAGGATCGAGCACGGTGTATACGCCGTTGTCATCGGAAACGGGTGCAGCGGTCGTCTTGAAATAAGCGTAGGTAAACAGAGTAAATTCACGCCCCGGCTGATAAGTATCGAGCCAATTTTGCACGTCCTTTGCAACTTTATTTGTAAATCTCGTCTGCACGCCGCTTTCATTATATAAGGCAACCTCTGCCGAGCACTTTTCGCAATCGCAGAATGTATTTCTGTCCTGCATGCCTAACATACAATACTTTGCCGTCGGGTTATTTTTAATGAGCTCAATGAGGTTACGCGTAAATTCCACCCGCATTTCCTCATTTGTCATACATATTTGTGTTCCGTCTTTACTGTACCAATCCGGATGCTGCGTCTGATACAGCGACGGCGGCAAAATATAAAAATGTGAATGCGAAACATATATCCAGCCTTCCGAGCGGTATTCCATTCTCAACCGCCTTCGATTTTCCCCGTTGTAATTCTGGTCATACGTACCCATGCTTCTTAAATCAAACGTCGGACGCACCTGCATATCGAAATCGTAAACGTTTACGTTGTCAAGTTCAGGCACCTTAATTTCGTCGAAAGCATATATTTTAATCCCCAAATTAAATTTAAGGAAATCATAAACCGCATACAGGTTACCGTACGAACCGCCACCGACCATATAGACGCTCTTATCTTTCGTAACAATTTTATAACCGTCGTCCCCCACTACGTCATGCGACACCGTAATACCTGCAGACGCCGCCGCGTTTGTATTGCCTATCGACAAATATTTCGCCGACGCATCGTGTTGTATGTTTTCATCGATCACAACTCCAAGCTCCGCCCCTGTGGACTGGCGGAAGAACAATTGCAGTTCCTCCACCGCCGTCTGCAGAACGTCGTCATGCTCTTCGGGGATCAGTATCTTATATTCCGTAACGCCTTCTTTCGCAAGAACTTCATCCGTAAAAGGATTTTCTTCCGCTTTGTTTTTACAACTCACAGCGCCTAAGCCTACCGCCATAGCCAACACAAATGATAAAAGAATTTTTATTTTTTTCATTTTCCGCCTCCTACGCTACCGTGATTTTATATTCCGCAATGGCGCTGTTATAGAAATCGTCAATCGCATAATAACGAATGGTGTAAACACCCTCCGTATCCGCAACGAATATACCGTCGCTTATGATCCGCATCTCGTCATTCGGAGTAATGTACATCACGTATATCTGCACGCTTTCCGCAGGCAAATTCGTCACTTTCGCCGAAGGCAACGCCACTTCCTGGTTCACTTTCGCCTTTTTGGGCACCTTTCCGTCCACTTCCAAAATCGGTGCTACGGTGTTTTTGACGTTGACGACAAAAGATTTTGTTACCGTATTCCCCGACATATCCGTTGCGATATACTGAACGTTATATGCCCCGTACTGATCGCAAAGCAGTTCGTAAGGCGCATTGAGATCCATATCGTTGCAAACTCTTTTCCCGTCGGGCGCCACCACAGTCAACGAAATACGTACGTTCGTACCGTCCACAATATCCCCGCCGTAAGCCATCGGCAACAGAACCTTTTCGTTCAAGGAAACCCTTGCGGGCAATTCTTCGGGAACGATAATGGAAGGTTCTATGAAATCGCCGTCGATATTATTGAACTTCTGTTTTCCGAAATTCAGTATCTGTATCGACGCGTATCCGTCGACGTCCAGGAAAGATATTTTTACGAAAACACGATGACTCTTGAAGCCTTCAAATATTTCGCCATTGGAATAGTGCGTGATCTTTCCCAGCGTTCCCGCAGTATTTACGTCCACAATAGTATTTCTTGTCATATCGAAACGGAAATTGAAAGTTTCCGCCGTGGTTTCATAAAATGTCGAAGAAATATCTTCGGCAGCTACTCCGTTTATGAAGAAATAACTCGTCGGCAAACTCGTCTTGCCCTTCATTATCTTCAATTCCACGGCTTTCTGCGTATCCACGGAATCGTAAAGCGTAATCAGTATTCCGCCGTATTCATTAGCGGTCTTCGGCACGTTGAACTTGAGTTCCACATTGTTCGCCATCAGCGGGTTGACAAACGTCAGGAAGGCGTCGTCTTTGCTTGTTTTGTACGTTATGCCGTCATTGTTGACCGTCGTACTGTCGATATTGTTTCTGAAGAAAAGCCTTTCGAGTTTCAGCACATACTCTTCATAAGGTTCCACCACCATGACGGACGCGCTCTTGACGGTATCGGTACGAGTACCGGGAATTCTTGCAATATAGTTGACGGTAAGCGTATCGCCGTTATTATTTACTTTCGGAACAAACGTTCTGTCCGCCCCCAAAGCAATCGGATAACCGTTGTAAACGACCTCGATGAATCCAAGCGCTTTTTCCACGCTCTGCGTTTCGGCATTGTAATAAACCGGTTCAAAATTCGGGAACGTATATGCCGAATTGTTAAGCAATGCTTCAGGCAAAACGGGCATTTCAAAAATCGGACGCTCGTTTTCCGTTACCGTAATTTCATAGCTAACCGTACTCGTTCTGCCAAGAAAATCGGTGATAACCGCCTCCAGCACGTAATTACCGCCTTTTACGGGCGCAAACACGTTATCTTCAAGCAACACCTTATCTTCCGCGTCTTTTTTGCTGTAAAGCTGCAAAGTAGTTTCTCCGTTACCGCCCAGCAATTCGTATTTTGCAAGATTCAACTTTTCCCCTGTAAACATGCTTACGGGAATCTCGGCATCGAATTCCGCCGACATGCCGACATCGTCCATCACGCCTATATCAAGCCGTTTCGTCGCTATGTTTCCCGCAACGTCCTGAGCAGTATAAACGATGGCATACTGCGTAAATTCCTCGCCCGCCGAACTCTTTCCCGCGGTAAAGAACCCGTTCTCGATTTCCAGTTTTTCCTGCGTAACCAGTCCGAAATCGCCGTAAACTTCCGTTCTGACAACTTTTTCGACATTTTCGAATCCGTCGAACGCGCTCGCTGCAAACACCGGATATTTGTATCCGCTGACCGCTTTCGGCAAATCTTTCGCATCATATCCCTGTGTGTCTACGGTGATAGCAGGAGCAACGACGTCTTCAATGTTCTTTTTTGTAAAGTCCTGACCGTCTACATTCAGCACCATGTATGTTGCCGATGATTTTACGTGATTTTTCGTCGTAATGGTCATGACTGCTTCGCCGGTAGTGAAACCGTGCCACAGCATATTTTCGGTATAATATCTCGAATCGTCCAAATCCATGACCAGCGCTCTGCTGCCGCCTGACGCGGGGTTCGAAACATAGAAACTTCTGTTTTCGTAATCGAAATACAGAGCTATCGTTTCTTTTTTAAGCTCGTTGACGCCGAAAAACGAACCTTTTATCCGAGTTCCTTGTTGTTTTCTACGCTCTTCCACGCTGCCGTTCATACCCTTTTCCGGCTGAGAAAATGAACCGACTCTCACCGTCGAATACGCTCTGCGAATATAGGGATCAGTATCGATGCTGATATAAACGTAGTTGGAAGGATCGTGCACGTCGGTAAAGCGAATGCAAATTTCCCCGAAGTCCGCCTCCTTCGATACGCTCGGCAAAATGAGCAATTCGATGAGTTTATCTTCCGCGGTGTTATTGCTTAAATCGACGATGCGGCTGTATTCCACATTCGTCAACGAAGTAGTCGTACTGATGACGACGCCGGAATATCCGGGTAAAAATTCGGGGCTTTCGGCAAAACCCTTCACCACGCCGTTATCAGCCTTAAACAAATCAGTCGCCTTTCCGTACACATTGAAGGTAACGCGTTCGGAATAAGTCGCGCCCTCTATGTCGCACGCATAAATCAAGGTATATTCACCTACCTGATCGAGTTTTACGGAAGACGCCGTAGAATAACTGCCGTCGGGTTTTATAACCGCGTTCGCACAGGTTTTTAGGATATCGTTAAGCTTTGCACTCGCCTGCGGCACAAAGAAATACGTTCCGTATTCCTGCACGGATCCGATCGTCGCATAAGTAAAAAGAGGTCTTTCCGCAAGCGCGTAGAATTCATATTTTGCAACTTCAAAATATTTTCCACCGTAAGAAAGCTCATAAACGATCGCGTACGCGCCCGCTTCCGCTACCTGATACGTTGCGGAGCCGTCGCAATCGATCCTATCGTATTCTGCTTGCGGAACGCCGTCCTTATATACGCTCACCACGGCGTCCGTCGTCGCAAGCGGGAACAACTCGCTGCTGATTTCCATCGCGTGCAGCGTTACGCTGCCGCCAACGCCGACGCCGTTGCGTAGCACATTGTCGTAATTGCCTTTTATGTTCGTTTCATAAGAGAAATCGGAGTCAAACGCATTGATTTCCAGCGCAAGCGGCAATCCCGCGTTATTTTGTTTGTCGTAAGCGAGATAATTGACAACATATTTTCCCGTTTGCGCCACGTCGAAATAACAGCCTTCCTCGTAAACGGTAACTTCCGCTCCCGAGACGTTTTTCAAAGCAACGGGATTGCCTTCCCCGTCGGTAACGCCTACTTCGACATAAGAAGATTCGTTTCCGTCAAACAAATCGTACGTCACGGGCGCGGGTACGACGTATTTTTCCCCGACCAGCGCTTCCTGCGACTTGTGCGCATAAACGCTCGGTCCGAAATTATCGGTCAGCTCTTCCCCCGCCAGACTCTGTCCGTTCAACGAATAAAACAGGACGTTTCCCGATCTGCCTGCGGTGATTTCCGTCATTTCCACCCGAACGGTATATTTTTCGAATCCGTCATAAATACCCGATTTAGAAAAAATGTCCGCATTCTGCAAATCGATAATTTCCAACTTAGACGTGAAATCGCTTTCCGTTCCGTAAGTATATCCGTATACCTCCATCGTAGAAGGATTGAAACCGACGCGCACGGGATAGGAATTTTCCGCGCTCAGTTCTCCGTTCACGCGGGCAACGTTACAAAAAGTCGTGCCGCCGAGTTTTGTGTAAATCCCGCTCGCATTGTTGGCATAGCTTCCGGAAATCGTCGCACTGTCCTGCGCGTAAGTGTTGGCATACCGAATGCCCCGCGCTTCCACGAACGCCGAAGGCGTCACGTTGTCGTTGGATGTCGCCTGAACGGTGAGCTTAAAACTGTCGCCCGTCTGCACATCGGTAAATACAAACGAAATTTTCCTAAGATCCAGCGCCAGATTGTTGATATTTGTCTTGTTCCAGTTCACGGTATCCGAAAAATTAGTCGCGGAATATACCCTGAATTGCAAGTCGAAAGCGCCACTCATGACCTGAGAAAACTCTATCGACGATTTTTCCGCAGTCGAAGAAAGCAAAATTCCGCTTTTCCCTGCGTCCACCAGATTTTCTTCGGGAACCGAATGATTCTTTTTGATTTCGATTCCGTTGCTTTCGGAAAAAACTTCGGCGTTTGAGTTCCGCGTCGTTTTAGCAAATCCAACGGCGAACGCCGCAATGCTGGCCAACAGCAGAACAAAAACAAACAAGATGCGTTTTGAAAATAATTTAATCATCATACTCCTCCTTTGATATTATCCTTTAACTCCGCCTACCGCTACGTTGCCCATCATCTGATTCTTGAAAAGCAAGAACATGATGAGTACGGGCAGAATCACGATAAAACAAGCGCACATCTGCATCGGCACGGAGCTCGTAAGTTGGTCGGACGAAAACTGGAATTTGTAAAGTCCCAGCGACGCTGTCGGAAAGCTCGGCAAAAACAGCATCGGCGTGGTATATTCGTTCCAGCAAGCGACAAAACACAATATAAAAACCGCAAGGATCGTCGCCTTCATCAAAGGCAAATTAATTTTTACCAGTACCGAAAACCTGCTTGCGCCGTCAATATACGCCGCTTCCTCGTAATCTCTCGGAAGTCCTTGAAACGCACTGTAAAATATAAAAAAATAAAGTCCAGTGAAATGCCCTTTTAGAATGACCAACCCTATCAGGGAGTCAAACAGATTTAAAGTACGCATCAGTTGCAGTTCCGAAGGAAGACTTCCGACGATGGGCAAAAAGAACGTTACGAGCGCAACCATGTAAATGATCTTACCGATTTTAAATTTAAAACGACTGCACGCATAAGCCGTGATACACGGCGTCATGCACAACATGATAGCGGAAAGAAGCGAATATACGACGGAATTAAACAACAATCTGTCGAAATAAACTTTCCCCCCTTCCACGTCTACAAACAATTTATTGAACGCCACGGAGTAATTGGAAATCTCCCATTTCTTCGGAAATCCCATCGGATTGATGGAAAATTCGATAAAAGACTTGAAAGACGTCGAAAACGCCCAGACAAACGGCATAAACAGAGAAAGCGTATACAAAAACAACAATATCGTGCCGATTATCAAAAACACGCTTTTTGCATTTTTAATTTTATATTTGTTTTTTCTCATATCGACATTCCCTCAATATTCCGTGACCGGATTGATCTTTTCAAGCAACTTTTTGATCAGAATAGTCAAAGGCACGGCAATGACCGTAAAGACCAACCCGCCGGCAGCGGCGTAAGGATAATTTGGCAAACTTGCGTCGCCGCTCGCCACCTTGATGAAAAAATTGTAGCCGAGCGTTTGCAGATAATAGTCCGCCGATGAACCGTAAAAGTTAAATACCTGCGCCTGATTCGTGAAAATACCCGCTATCCCCGCGACCAAAAATGTTATCATCGTAGGAAATATCAGCGGCAAAGTTATCTGAAAAAATTCTTTGAAAGCTGACATGCCTTCCAATTTGGCATATTCCACCAAAGATTCGTCGATTCTAGACATCGCACTCGAATAAATCAATATCTGCGTGCCGAACCCCGACCAGACGCAATAAAACATAATCGTATTGAATGCGGTGTTTTTATCGACCAAAAATGCCGGAATGTTTTTAAACCCGAGTGCCGACAAAATAGAAGGTAATCCTCTGTCCACAAAAAACTTGAACATGAGCGACATGACGATGGCGGAAAGCACTTGCGGCATGAACAAGATCACCTGAAAGAATTTGGAGCACGGCACTTTTTTGTAAATAAAATACGAAAAGAAAATATTCAAAGGCAGTGCGATGAATAATGTTACCGCATATATCTTAAAAGAATTTTTTATCGCCATGATCATGACGGGATCATGGCCTACATCATAGAAAAATTGTTTAAAATTATCAAAACCGACGAAATAAAATTCACTCGTATCGATATTAAAGGTCTTAAAAGCTAGCAGTATCGAGTTAAAGTTCACGCCGATATAAAACACGCAAAACTGCACGACGGGATAAATGATCAATGCGAGAAAAAACAGAAATTCCCCCGTTTTGCTTTTACGCAATTTTTTCTTCGCCGCACCGCTCTTTCTGAGCGGTGCGGTGATTTTCCTGAAAAATTCATATATCCCCCATTGCAGGGAGTGTTTTATTTCCTGCAACTTTACTTTATTCATAAAGTTATTAGCTCCTATCGCATATTATCCGACTTTCTGTGCCCAGTCGCTGTATTTATCCAACATTCCCTGCATATAAGCGTCCACCGTCAAAGTGGGATCCGCCCTGAAAGCTTTGATCGGTTCTTTCGTAGGCCCGTCGGAAAGATTCGCGCCCCACGACCAGTCGACAAAATAAGAAGGCATCTGTAATCTCGCCGGCGCGGTATAAATCATGTTGAACACGATTTCCGTATCGGGATCGCTGTATGCATCGTAAAGCGTGTTGCCGAAATAAGACATCGCCGCACGGTCTTCTTCCGTCAATTCATACTTATAAGGACGGGGCACACCGGTCATTTTAGTGAATTTTCTCAAATTTTCGTCTAAATGTGCAAAGCTGAGGAATTTCTTAGCCGCGTCCATTTTCTGAGAATACGCATTGACAAACGCGACGCTCATGCCGCTGACGGACAAAAGCGTAGTGCCTTCGTTAGCGCCTTCTCCTTTGGGTGCGGGCATGAAAGCGAACCGCCTTACGCCTCGCGCATAATCGTTACCGTTCAAGTCCGCCATTCCCTTGAATACGAGGTCGGCTTCGTTTTCCCACCACGTTGCATCGACAAGCATCGCAATCCTCTGATTTTTGATGGAACTCGTCAAAAATTCATTTTGCGCCAAAGTATGCGTTTGCGAAGGCAAAATCGCATTTGGAGAATAATAATCGGTATCGCTTGCGATCAGCTTTGCCATGCTCAATGCCTGACGCTTACCTTCCTGCTTTTGTAAAAGATAAGCATTTTCCTGCGTTATTTGCGTGGGCTGACTGTCTCCCGGGAAAGTATACTCGCCGCTGAACGTATTGTTCAAGTCAAAGTTTGCCTTTCCTTCATAGTCTGCCCAAATACTCATAAGATATCTTTCCATATAACTAGCGTTTTTACCGTTCCACGTCATAGGAATGATGCCGATATCCGTCATTCTGTCGAGCAGTTTTTTCCACTGATCGAGATCCTTCGGCAAACCGTCGTCATACGTTCCCTCTTTGCCGTCGGGTCCCACGGAACGGGGCTGCTCGATATTTCCGATAAAACCGGTCTCCGCCTTATTGAAGTAAAGGCGTTTGCTTTCAAACAAATCCACGTCGTAAACAAGACCGAAAATAGCGTCATAGAAAGGCAGCGCATAATACTTTCCGTCGCGGTTATAATAGGAAACGAGTTCGGGATTGTTGATTTTCTCCTCGATAGACTTCGTTTCCTCCGTGGAAATTATGTATTTGCTTTCATTCAGCGGCGTGGTGACGACGTCCGTGATGTCTGCAAGAACTTCTTTATTGATGTAGTTGGAGTACGTGATCGCCGAAACAAAATACAAATCCTCTTTGGAGCTCTTTACGTTTTCAATCAATTTTGCATCGGCATACAAATCTTTTTCATAAGTCGGCCACACCTGGATATCCGTGTATACCGCTTCAAAATCCACGATTAGCTGTTCCATCCATTCCCTGCCGAAAGCACCTTCGTATACGCCTACGTAAAGCTGCGTTTTATTCGGGTCGACTTTTTTACTCGGACCGTCGTCATGTCTACAAGCCGTTGCAAACCCCGAAGCAGTGAACAAAAGAACGAATAAAAGCAAAAAACTGAGTATTTTTTTCTTCATATCATTTCTCCTTATTGAAATAATCTATTATGTTCTGCGCGGAACGTTCGTCCATCGCAATAAACGTTTCTATGGTAAAGGTAGCCACATGCGGCGTTATGATGACGTTTTCCGCTTCTTTAAGCGGACTGTCGGTCGTGGGTTCTTTTTCAAACACATCGATAGCAGCCCCCGCAATGTCGCCGTTTTTCACCGCCTCGGCAACGTCGGATTCGTTGAGGATGCCACCGCGCGCCGTATTGATAAGGTACGCGCTTTTCTTCATCTTCTTCAAATTTCTTCTGTCGATAAGATTTTTTGTCGAATCCAGCAACGGCACGTGCAATGTCACGAAATCGGCGACCTTTAAGAGCTCGTCGAGTTCCGCATATTCAACGCCCATTTCCCGCTCTTTCGCTTCGTTGCGGAAAACATCGTAATATATCACGTTCATATCGAAACTCTTCGCACGTTTGACGACTTCTTTCGCGATATTGCCCAACCCTACAACGCCAAGGGTTTTACCGAATAGGCTATGCGCCTCCAGTTTTTCCCAAACACCTCTGTGCATATCGGCATTCAAAGGCGAAATCCTTCTGGAAAATTCCAAAATATACGCCATGACGAGCTCCGCAACGGGCTTTTCCACAAGTCCGACCGTCCTCGCCACTTCTATGTTTCTGCGTTTGCACTCTTCCACGTCCACAGAATCGACGCCCACGCCGCGACGAGCAACGATCTTCAGATTTTTTGCGGCGTCGAGTACGTCTTTGTTGATTTTTTCCAAATCGCAAATGATTGCGTCCGCATCATCGATATGCGGAATGATTTTATCGGGCGTCAAAAAAGTATGTCCGTAAGGGTTATCGACCACGGTATGTCCCGCATCGATAAGCATCTGCTTTGCTTTGCCGCAGAATTTGCAAAAATATTCACTGGTAACAAGTATTTTAGCCATAGTTCCTCACTTTATCATCGCTCCGCCTCGTATAGAACTTTCCGCCTTTTCGCAGTAAAGTCCTAAAATGCCTTTATGGCGGAAATCTTTCGGTTTTGTCTTTGCTTTTCTTTGCGCCATCAACTCGTCAAAATTTTCCGAAATCAGGTTGATGGAACGCTTTTCAATGTCTATTTCGATACAATCGCCGTCTTCGATATAGGCGATCTCTCCGCCTGCGGCGGCTTCAGGACAGATATGTCCGATATTCGGTCCGCGACTGGCGCCGGAAAACCTTCCGTCGGTAATAATTGCCGTAGTAGCGCTGAGTTCAGCATCGGACGCCAGCGCCTCCGTCGTGTAAAACAATTCCGGCATACCGATGGCCTTCGGTCCGCAATAACGGATAACGATTACCGTCCCTTTACATATTTCCTTGCGGATAATAGCCTCTCGCGCGGAAACTTCATCGTCAAACACGCGCGCTGTCCCTTTAAAATACCGTTTTCCGCTTTCTATGGCACTGTATTTGACGATCGCGCCTTCCTTTGCGATATTCCCTTTCAGAAACGCGAGCGAACCTTTTTCACCCATTCTTTTGATTACGTCGCTTTGTCTGATTCCTCGCGCATGCAACAATTTCAGGTTCCTTTCTATCTCGCTTTCGAAAGACGCCATATTCTCGCCGAGCGTTTTTCCCGTACAAGTCATCACGTCGAGGTGGAGATATTCTTTCACCCTTAACATGATCGCGGGAACGCCGCCCGCTTCCCATAAAATTTCGGTGGGATATTTTCCCTGCGGGCGCGTATCGGTCATGTGATATACCTTTTGCCCGATCCTGTCCACGTCCTCCACGCCGAACCCGATGCCTAGTTCGTTTGCCAAAGCCGGCAAATGCAACATTGCGTTTGTCGAACCGCCTACACAGGTAAAAATCACCGCCGCATTTTCAAACGCTTCTTTCGTGAGAATATTCTTCGGCAAAATATCTTTTTGCATGAGCGTTTCGAGATACTTTGCCGCATTTACCGCGTTTTGCCACATTGTGTCGCTTTCGTAAGGAGTCAGCGCGCTGAACGGCGGCGCAATTCCCAGCGCCTCTGCCAACACCTGCATCGTTCCCGCAGTTCCCATAAACTGACATGCACCGCAGGTGGTACAGGCGTCTTTTTTGATTTCAAGAAACTGTTCCTTACTCAAATTACCGCGCTTGTAATCGACGTTATATTTCCCGACTTGTTCCAGCGTCATTTTATTCCGACCTTCCCGCATCACGCCGCCGGGCAACAGCAAAGCGGGCTTATCGATGCGAGACAACGCCAAAAGATGTGCCGGTATCGCTTTGTCGCAGGAGGAAATAAAAACCGCGCCTTCGCAAGGGTTCGCACGAAAATGTATTTCGCCGAGCGCTGCTATGATTTCCCGCGAAGGCAACGAATAATTCATGCCTTCATGCCCTTGTGCAATCCCATCGCAGATGTCCGTGGAAAAAAACTTACCGCTTGTAATTTCGTCTTTATAAAGGGTTTCGGAAATGATGTCCGCCGGCTTATCGAGTCCGCAACTGCCGGGGTGACTGTCCCCATAGGTACTTTCTATCATAACGTACGGTTTTTTCAGGTCCTCTTTGCTAAACCCCATTCCCATGCGCAACGCTTCGATTTCGGGCGCTATCTCATAAATTTCCAAATTTTTTTTCAAAATCTATCCTCCGCCCGCTCCACGAACTTTCTTCCGCAATTTTACGACATTCATGCAGCGACTGCACCAAATACAAAGCGTCGATCCCCAGCGCTAAAAAACGATATCCCTGCGCAATAGCCTCCCTTATGTTTTCGGGCGTAGGATGCGTGATATGTTGTCCCGCGATCTTGTCGTGCCGTTTACAGGCTTCGACTACCTTCCGAATGGCGTTTTTAACGATTTCATTCTGTAAATCTCCGACGATTCCGTAAGATCCACTCATATCGTAAGGTCCCACGAACACGCCGTCTATCCCGTCTACCGACAAAATTTCGTCTATATTTTCCACCGCGGTCTTTGTTTCGATCATCGCGAGCAACAAGACGTCGTCGTTGCTATTTTTGACGTATTCGTTAAAATCGCTGCTCCAGTTATTCGCCCGACAAAAAGCGTAACCGCGCACGCCATCGGGCGGATATTTTGCAAAACTCACCGCACGACGCGCTTCCTCTGCACTGTTAACAAGGGGCACTATCAACACATTTGCCCCCAAATCCAGCGGCGCGCGGATTTTCATTTTTTCGTTGGACGCCACGCGGGCGCAAGCAAGGCAATCGCTCCCCCGTAATCCTCTGAAAATATTGACGAGCTCAGCGTTCGTTATCTCGCTGTGCTCCATGTCAGCCGTACAAAAATCATAATCTTCCCGAGCGACGATTTCAGCAATATCGCCCGACGGTATTTGCATCCATGCTCCGAATGCCGTTTTTCCCGACATTACTTTTTCTTTGATCTTATTCATGCCTCTTCTCCGCCATAATATTTTCGATAGCCTCTATCAGCAAACTTGCCAAAATATTGACGCCTAATGCCGTAGGATGGACCCCGTCGAGCACCATCATTTTCCAACCGAATATTTTAGACATCTGCTGAAAAACGTCGTGCGTCGGAATAAATACGTCGGCATATTCTTTTGCAAGTTTTCTGATGATCTTACGCTTTTGCTCAAACTCTTCCTGCCAGGAAATATCCACGGCGCCTTCGTAAAAAATATAAGGTTCAAACAAAATTACTTTACTTTCGATCGTCTTTGTCTTCTCGAGTATCTCGCGGCAGTTATTTTCAAATTCTTCCGCCGTCGTCGTTAACCCCTGATCGAAATGCCGCCAGACATCGTTGATACCAATCATCAACGTCAGAATATCCGGTTTCAGATCGATCGCGTCCCCTTTCCATCTTGCGACCAAATCGGCGGAACGGTTTTTCGCCGTTCCGCGATTATAAGCAGTCACATTTGTATAATGTTTTTTTAAAAACTCTATAACTTCGTAAACATACCCTTTTCCGATTCCGTCAGGTTCAAAAAATCTGCCGCCGTCCGTAATGCTGTCGCCCTGAAATACGATTACCATTTCGTCTCCTTTATATTTCCCAAATCGGTTTCAAAGTGGGCACGCCCGATTCCGCAACGTTCCACATACCCGCCGCCGCATACGCGGAATAGTCCGCCGTGAGCAGTTCTTCGCTAGTCTTATAAGAAGAATTTTCGTTTGTAATAAAGTTGGATACTGCAAGCAGTCCGCTGCCCGAAAGGAAACCTTCGCTCGCGACATAAACATTTTTTACCGTCAACGGACGCGCAGCATTATTCGCAAGATAACCGATTCCGTACAGCGCCGATGCGCCCTCAACGGAAACATTACCGTAAAGAATACAATTTTCTAACGTGCTTGCCCCGTTGTTGGATCCGAACAAACCGCCTACGACACGCGTTTTAAACGCACCGCCGATGTTTACGGTAAAGTCCTTAACATAACAATTCGATATTTTCACACCGGAAATCGCACCTGCCAGCGCGCCGATAAAACATTGCTTTGTCGAGCCGTCCACGTTGATCTCAATGTTTTCAAGCCCTAAATTCATAAGCTTTCCGTTCAAAAGTGTACCGATAAAACCGCCGTTTCCCGTGATTGTATCCGAACACGTCCAGTTTCTAACGACATGACCGTTTCCGTCAAACGTGCCCGAAGCGTTCCCTACGCTCGATGCACTCGCCCTGCCGATACCGCGGAAGGCTTTTCCTTCCAAATCGACGTCGGTCGCAAATACATAATACATGTTCAGACGGATAAGGCTTGTGCCCGGATAGGTGGTATTATGAGAGACCGCGAGCGTTTTCGCACCTGCATTCGTCAGATAGTCATCAGCATTTTCCGCCGTGATGACCACGTCGCACACGTAAACAGAAGCAGTATAAACATCGGTAGGCGTTTCTATCATGACTTCGTGAATGCCGTTTTCAACGGTTTTAAGAACTTCCGCGTCGACAGAAACCGTCTTTCCTTCAATGGTAAATTTTCCTTCTTCAAAAACCGTATCGCCAACAAGAACTTTTTTCAATCCGTCAAGAGAATTATCGTCGCCGACGTTGAAAACGGGCGCATCGACCATACCGTCATATTTCGAAAACAGTTTGTTTTCTCCTGAAAGCGTGATAAAAGATTTTATACCCATGACAAATTCCGTCTGAGAAGGATTAAGGTTTTCGTCAAGAGCAAGCTTAACTGCATACTCCCCTTTTTCGGCAGGCGCGTCTTGCGTCGCCTCCCCGCTTTCAGCCTGATAGGTCAAAGTGTATTTTAAATTAATCGAGGCGCTTTGATCCATCGAATCTTTATCGGGCGTAAGCGTGACCGTTACGTTCTTAGGCTTGCCATTATATTCATGCAAAATACCCGTAACTTCCACCTGAACATCTAACGGCAATACCGATATGGCGACGGTAATTTCCGCCTGTTCGTAATTTGCCTCATCGTTCGGTATGAATACGACCGTATATCCTTCGTTTTTCACGGCAGGCATCACGGTTTCGTCCTTCCACACGAAAATACCTTCCACGCCGTTTGCGCTCCCGCCGCTCAGAACACTGTCTTTCAGCTGGTGACTGTATACCACTTCCGCCGCCGTAGGCGCTGTGATCTCGGGCTTTAACTTTTCAATGGTCACCGCAACCTGCATGGTAACGGAAACGTAATTGTCGTCATCCGGCGTAAAAACAACTTCCGCAACTTCCGTCGCCGCAGAAAGCACCGCGTCGGGCTCGCTCCATGTAAAGGTGCCGGCAACGCTTGCCTCACCGCCCGTCAAAACGCTGTCAGATAAAGGTTGACCGTATTTTATCGCGGAAGAAGTCGGTTCCGCAATGATTTCCGGCAATTTTTCCGACTTTACGAATACCGATACCTTACCGACGGAAACACTGTTATAATTTGCCGTATCCGACGGAATGAACTCCGCATCGTATTCGTAAGTTCCACCCGCCGACGGAACAATGCTGCCGTCCTTCCACTTGAATTCGCCGCTCACGCTGCTGGAACCGGAAATGCTCGATTCTGCCAAAGACATGCCCAGATACAAATCGCTTGCGCCGAGTTCCCCTTCAATAACAGGCGTCGCTTTCGAAATCGTGAAGGTCTTTTCAAACGAACCGCTGTATTCCCCGATCCCGTAAACCGTTACTTTTCCCGTTCCCGCATTCACATTGTCGGAAAAGGCGACTTCAAAATCCGTTCCTTCCGTCAGTCCGTCGAGCGAAACCGTAAAAGTGATCGCCTGTCCGGTATAGACCTGCGCGACAGGATCTGCTCCGACCCAGTAACTTTCATCGATCACTTTCTTCTTGCCGTCACAACCGGCGACGGCAAACGCGAACGCAAACGACAAGCATAAGCCAACGAAAAAAAACAACAAACCTTTCTTTTTCATATTCCACTCCTTGTCTGATCGTACTAATAAAATTTAGTAATTCTCATTTTGTCATATCATAAAATAAGAATCCTTCTTTGTCAATACCATTTTTTAAAAATAAATTTATATTTTTATTTACTAATTTTATTTAGTAACTTTAATTACCTCTATTGACAAAATGATTTTTAAATTATATAATTCAATTAAATCAGGCTCGGAGGAAAATGATGAGAAGAATCACTTCGATGGATGTCGCTAAAAAAGCCAACGTTTCCCAATCCACCGTATCTTTCGTATTAAACAACCGCACTGACATCGCCATATCGCCGGAAACAAGGTCGCGCGTTCTGCAAGCCGCACGGGAACTACAATACGGACCGTATTCTGCGGAAACTTCATTATCCGCGCAAAATAATATAGCCGTATTTGTTCCATCTCTCGAAAATCCTTACTATCCGCATATTCTTACTTCTATCAGCAAAGAACTACATGCAAAAAAACTAAATATGTTATTATGTTGTACCGATAAAAACGAAAAAAAGGAGACCGATTTATTAAACAGTATCGATAAATTAAACGTCAGCGGCATTATATTCACTTATACGCCTTTATCAAAAAAACTGGCCGTCGACGTTGCAAAACGTAAAAAAACAACGATCATCGGCGAAGTCGATTATAATATAAACGCAAGTATAGTTACGCTTAACAGCAAACGTGCAGGAGAGTTGGTCGCAGAACATCTTTATTCCCTTGGACATAGAAAAATCGCATACTTGTCTACACCTATGAATATTCTGTCTCTTTCTAGAAAACGGCGTTTTGAAGGAATATGCGAGTTCTTTGAAAGTCATGGCGTAAAAGACAATTTAATAATCTGCGCACCCGAAAATTCTGTAAAAAGCGAGCCGGATATCGGCTATGAAGAGACCATCGGGCTTTTCAAAAAGCATAAAGATATAACGGCGCTCATAGGAGTAAACGATTACTTGACATTAGGTATTATTTCCGCGCTCAGAACGCTCAATATCAAAGTCCCGGAAGACGTCTCCGTCATCAGCTTCGATAACTCCACCGAAAATTTTATGCTGGAACCGAAACTGACGACCGTAGACCACCTTATCGAACAGAGAACGCATTACGCCGTCGATTTGCTCGTCTCCGATTCCTTACATTATCAAAATATCATCATCACTTACGACCCTGCGCTGATTATTCGAGAATCGACCTCCCTCTGCAATAAGTAAAAAACTCTCGTATTTATACACGCTTTGTGGAAAAATTATATGCCGATTGTTATTCAGCGATAATGTCAAAAAAGCAAATGTACATATTAAAAAAATAAAAGACGCTGCCGTCGCTTTCAAAAAGAAAGCGGCGGCAATGTCTTAATATACAAATCAATCATTTAATTTTAATATATTTATCTTTTGATTTTTCTCCAATTTTCGGGATTTACGCCATACTTTGCCCGCGTATCGAAATACGCTTCCAGATTTTCCAACGGAATGGTCCCGTGCAACCCGCAAGGAGCAGACAACGCAAACCCCTTGTTCCCCCTTGTTTTCGACAAAACCGCTTCCGTTTCATAAATAACTTCCCGCGGCGTACCGTTGCATAAAACTTTGCCGTTCATTCCGCCGATAATAAATTTTCCCTCGAATTTTTTCAAAATCGCGTCGAAATCCGTCGCAGGCGTTTCCGGCATAATGCCGTCGACGCCGCAATCAAGCAAATCCTGCAATAACGGTTCGCAATTTCCGTCTATCGTGAAAATAACCTTCTTGCCTTTATCGTGCACAATACGAAACAGCTCTTTATATTTCGGAAATATGTAATTTTCATACCAAACATGCGAACAAACCGGTCCCCTTGCGTCGGAAAGGTCGTCATGCAAAAACACAAACGGATTATCTGTTTCACAAAGCAAAAGAACCGCTTTCTTCGTCTGTTCGAACGCTTCGCGCAAAAAAAATTCATTGACTCTTTCCGCATCCAGCGCGATCGCCATCAAAAAGATTTCGGGACCCAGCCATTCCACGCCCCACATATACAATGTCGTGTAAAACATATAGTAATACAGCCCGCTTTCTCTGCCCAGCGCCGTTTTTCTGCGGATTTCTTCCGCATCGAATTGATGCGGGACCGGCGTGACGAGCTTGCGGTAGTCCAAATTAAAAAACGTTTGCTCTAAAAATTCGTCCACATCTTGAAACGGGTAGCGGCTGCGGCTGAACGTCTCGTAAAAACCGAGATAACTTTTCCGATACCCCGACGGTTCGTCTTCCCCGACAACCCCCTTCGGCAAAGAATGCGTTTTGTTTTTTTCCGGCACACGCCCGAACAAGTCGATACCCAAAGATTTATAAGCCTTCATATAAGCTTTCGGGGTATCTTCGTAAGGATTGACACCGCTCGCCAAATATAATAATTCCGCATGATTTAAAGTTTCTTTCGACACAATTTTATTAAGTTTACTTCCTTTCGACCATGCCATTACATCTTCAAACATTTTTCGTCTGCTCCTTCATCCACTTTTTAAAGTCTGACTTTTACGACTACACGTTTATTCACAGATATACCTTTTAACGAATGACATAATGGCAAATGCGCATCTTGCGGAAACAATATCAATACGTCACCAGCCTTAATTGTAATAAAATTTTCATTTGCCCCTTTATAGAAACGGATATCATTATTTTCATCATAATCAGTGATGGCTGATAAATTATCCACGCTCGCTATTCCAAAGCGTTCCTCTCCATCTAATATATATTGTATATCCGCATATTTATTATGCGACTCCCATTTCAAATTATCCACTTCTCTCGTGTTTTCCGCATTTTGCACTATTGCAAATAAGTTTTCACCGTCAATAACTATTTTACCATTGTCTCCGCCCTTATATTGCTTCAAAAAAGCAAAAGCCTTTTTCCATCTTTCACCTAAATTTTCATAACTTTTAATATTCGATATATTATCAAAAATCATTAAAATCTCCTCCGCTATAATTTAATTAATAATATTTTTAGCAAAACATAAATTTTTTGTCAATATATTATAAGAAAATATTTTTTAATGACATAAATATAATTTATCTAAAATTAAAGTCATGTTATTTTATAAAATTTCAGCAATCATTACCTATTTAATACTTTAACGGCAATATAATAATATAATCATTGTTTATATAGCCTTCCCAGAAAATTTTACAGTACAACACATTGATATAAACTTTTAACAATTTAATAAAAGAACTCAATAAAGTGATATGCACCCCAAAAGTTAGACACTTTTGGAGGTGCATATTTTTAAGAGAAAAAAGGGAACAAAGAACAAAAATTATAGCGCAGAGTTCAAAATATCTGTTATAATGGATATGCGCAAGAAC
>CASETU010000119.1 GCA_949290895.1 uncultured Bacillota bacterium | reverse complement strand
TTCGCCTCGCTCATCTGCGACGCGACGAACCGCTCGTAAATCATCTTATAAAGGCGGAACTGATTGCGGTCGAGCACGTTTTTAAGGCTTTCCGGCGTCTTTCTGATGTCGATGGGGCGGATTGCCTCGTGAGCGTCCTGCGCGTCCTTTTTGGTTTTGTAAACGTTGGGTTTTGCGGGCGCGTATTCCTCGCCGTAATTTTCGCGGATATACTGCAAAGCGTCCGCCTGCGCCTCCTTGGAAACGCGCACGGAGTCCGTTCTCATGTAGGTGATGAGCGCGAGGTGCCCGTTGGGCGTCTCCACGCCCTCGTAGAGCCTCTGCGCGATCTGCATGACCTGCGGCGCGGTGAGCGAAAGCTTGCTCGACGCATCCTGCTGCAGGGTGCTGGTGATGAAGGGAGCGGGCGCATGGGTCTTGACCACGCTCTTTTTCATGTTCTTCACGAAGAAGTCGGCGTCTTTGAGTTTCGCCATCACTTCTTCGGCTTCTTCCTTGTTCGCAGGCTTGTACTTTTTGCCCTTGTATTCCGAAAGCAGGGCTTTGAATTTCGCCCCGTCCTTGTTTTCGAGATGCGCTTTGATGTTCCAGTATTCTTTGGGAACGAACGCCTGTATTTCGCGCTCGCGGTCGACCACGAGTTCCAGCGCGACCGACTGCACCCGCCCTGCGGACAGGTTGCAATTCAGCCGAGTGCTCGCCGCGGGGGAAATGGAATAGCCCACCAGCCTGTCGAGCACGCGGCGCGCCTGCTGCGCGTCCACAAGGTTTTTATCGATGTCGCGCGGGTGCGCGAGAGCGTTTTTCAGCGCCTTTTCCGAAATTTCGTTGAATTCTATACGGCTGTATTTTTCCTTGTCGAGTTTCAAAACCTCCGCAAGGTGCCAGCTGATCGCCTCTCCCTCGCGGTCCGGGTCGGTCGCGAGATATATCTTTTCCGCTTTTTTGGACTTTTCCTGCAAACGCTTGATGTCCTGTTTTTTATCCGCGTTGATTACGTAAGTCGGCTCGAAATTGTTCGCGATGTTCACGCCCATGTGGTTGACGGGCAAATCGCGCACGTGCCCTTTGGAGGCGTCGACCTTATACTTGCCGCCTAAAAATTTTTCGATTGTCTTCGCCTTGTGCGGCGACTCCACGATAATCAGTTCCATTCGATACTCCTTTATAATGCCTCGTAAACGTTGCCTGCGCTCCGCACGATGTGTTTTTTGATTTCCAGCATGCTCAGCGCGGGCAGAAGTTCGTACGCGCGCTTACCGAGTCGCGCGCAAAGCTCGTCTATATGTGCCGCGCCCTCTTGCAAAACAGAAAGGATTTCCCTTTCCCCTTCCGAAAGCGCGTCTGTTTCCGTTTTTATCTTTATATTATAAAATTCCAGAATGTCTTCCGGCCGCTCCGTCAGATAAGCGCCGCGGCGGATAAGCTCGTTACACCCCGCGCCCGTAGGCTCGTTGACGTTGTACGGCAGGGCGAATATCTGTTTGGAAAGCGCATCGGCATACCCCGCGGTGTACATGGTACCGCTCTTTTTGCCACCGCTCGTCACCAAAAGCCCCTTGCCCAGCCCCGCGATAATCTTGTTGCGAACGGGGAAATGATAAGCTTCCGTCGCCACCGAAGGCGGATATTCCGAAAGAACCAATCCCCTTTCGGCAACCTTTTCAAAAACCGCAGTATAAGATTTTGGATAAACGTGCGAAAACCCGCCCGCCAGCACGGAAATGACCTTTCCGCAGCCGAGCGCCGCTTTGATTGCCGCAAGGTCCGCGCCCTCGGCAATCCCCGTCACCAGCGTAAATCCCGCTTTCAACAGCGCTTTGCAGAATCTTTCCGTTTCGGCAAGGGCGAGCGGCGTGCTCTTCCTGCTGCCGACCACGGCAAACTTTTCGCTTTTCAAGAGCGATACATCGCCGCGCGCGTATAAAACGAGCGGCGGACACGGTACGTCGAAAAGCTCCTGCGGATACGCCGCGCTTTCTCGCGTAACGCAAAACACTTCCTTTTTATGCAGCGACGACAAAATATATTCCGCATACGCCTTGTTTGCCGCACCGAGCAACGCTTCCGCCCGCTCGGCGAGCAGAAGGCGGATTTCCTCTTCGTGCAAGGAAACGAATTGCTCTATGCTCCCGCCGCCGTACATTTCGTATAATCCGCTCTTCTTTTTATACTCTATCTTTTCAAAGGAGTCCAGCCAGATGAGGAATGTTTCGCGTTCGGTGTAATTTACCATATTAAAGCCGTATTTTACAACGCGTTATTTCTCCGCGCCGCCGCGGTAGCTGACCGCTTCGAGAATGTGCTCTTCTTTGATATCGGGTTCTCCCGCCATGTCCGCGATGGTGCGCGCGACCTTAACGATGCGGCGAAGCCCCCCGTCGAGGGAAAGCTCGCCCAAAAAGACGTATCCGTCGGTATCCGCAGCAAGCTGGTCGCTCGCTTTCAGCAACGCGACGGCAATCGCCAAATCGAACGCAGAGCCTTCTTTTCTGACATCCGCAGGCGCAAGATTGACGGTGATTTTCTTGTTCGGCACGCGCATGCCGCTGTTTTTCACGGCGGCGCGCACCCGCTCTTTCGATTCCTTGACCGCCATATCGGCAAGTCCCACGATGCCGTAAGCGGGCAATCCGTTTCCCGCGTCCACTTCCACGTCCACGGGTATGCCGTCCAGCCCGTTCAGCGCGAACCCCCTTACCTTCGCAAGCATGTTACCACCTGATAGCGGTTATTAAAAGCGGGCTGTTATAATCGAGACCCCACACGCACGGCAGCGCAAAAACCGCAGCGATCAGCGCGAGCAGCACGACGACGCCGTAAATCGTGTATGTGATGTTGAGTTCCAGCTTTCCGACACGGTATTGCGTTTTGGTTTCCTGCGCGGCGAGCAGTTTTGCCGCGAGAACGATGAACATATAGTAGAACACCGAAGAAAGCGAGAACCCCGAGGCAAACGCATTTCCCCCTATCATCGAAAGCAGCCACGTTGCGAAGAAACACGACGCGAGCACGACAAACGGCGTCAGCACGTTTTTCTTGAACGCCGCGGTCTTGATTTCCGCAGAGCGGAACGCATAGGCGTATATCACGTACACCGCGCAGTAGATGAGCGAGAAAAGCGCCAGAACGGAAAGCACGGTATTGCCGAAGAAGAACTTGAGCGAAGAGAGCTTTTCCGCCTGATACCCGACGAGCCAGCCGAGAATGTTTGTGGAATTGTGCGCCGTATAGCTCGTGGGAATATTCGCCGTGAGCGACGCAAATATCTTGCCGATAAAGTCGCCCGCCGAAGAAGAACCGGCAAAGTATACGTTCCAGGAAAATACGAAGGTCAGCGCCGTCCAGACAGCCGCCGCGAGCACGAACATCAAGAGCGCGAACATGTAATAGAGATTTTTAGCTCGTTCGTAAGCGTAGCGCACGTCGGCATCGTTATCTTTACCCGAACGCGCCTTGTAAGCGGCGAACTGCTTGTACATGGCAAAACCGAAGACGACCGCCAGACCCGCAAGCAGGTAAAGGGCGTGCATTTTCACGGAAACTGCCAGCGCATAGAACGCGCCCGACAAGATGAGCTGCACGTAAGCGGAGGCGTTCTGCTTGACTACGTTTTTATAAAATCCCGTCATGAAGTACACCGCACCCAACGCGAAGAACACGAATATCGAAACGGTGGAACCGAGCGTCGCACCCGATAAAGCGTACCCGCCAACCGCGTATAAAAACGCGGCGATCAATGCGACGGCGTTCGACGAAAACAGCCGTTTCGCAAAGAAATATACTAAAATAATCGTACCGATGGCAAAGAGCATGGGCATGAAACGAAGTCCGAATGTGTTGCCGCCGAAGAGCGCTACGCCCACGGCGATGAGCTGCACGCCGAAAGCGTTGGACGTGGCGTCGGTATATCCGCCCTGCCCGCTGAGCACGTTGCGCGCGCTTTCGAGAAGGTCCGTTTCATATTCCGTGAGCTTGCCCGCATAGTTATCGCGGACGTAAAATCCTTCGGAAATTTTACTTACGTTGAACTTATCCTGCTCGTCGAGCGTTTTCGCCGCCGCGGCTTTGTTCGCCGTATAATCTTCGCTCTTTATCAAGTCGCCCAAAACACCGCTTTCCTTGGGGTTAGCACCCGCGTAGACGACTTCCGCGTCGATGCGCTTGCCGTTCTGGTCGACAAAAGCGACTTCGTTATACTTGACTTCGCTCTTCGTGGAAAGCATATAGTAAATACGCGAATCGGAACTGCTGGTGATGTTGGTGATCTTCACCCAGTTGCCCACGTCCGAACGGGAGTTGGAGATATATTTGCTTCCCCCGCCGTAGCTCGTGGTGAACGACGCGGTCAGCGAAGTGGCGGTGGTCAGCCACACCGTAAAGGTAGACTCGTCGCTGTCGTAATTTTTACCGCCGATATTCAGCCAAACGGAATCGACGAGCACTTTTTTGTCGTCCGCGTCGCGGTTGAGGGTAAGTTTATAAACTATGGAATCGAAGTGATCCTTTTCCCATACGCTGGTCTGATAGTAGGTGTACGGTTCGGAAAACGCCTTGAACGAACCCATGGAAAGCACGCTCGCCGCCGCAAAGAACACGCACAAAAGCGCGAGCAGCCAGCCGAATACGCCGTTTTTCGCAGCCTTGACTTCTTCTCTGGGTTCCGCCACCGCTTTTTTCGGCTTTTCTTCCGCCGCCTTTTTCAGCGCTTCCAGCTTATCGGCATATTTCTTTGCCGTCGCTTCGTCCGCGACCGCGGAAAACTTTTCGAAAAGCTCCGCTACGACCTTTTCGTCGCCAGCTTTCTTAAAGTTATCCGTTTCCACGACCAGCGCGTAATAATACCCGCTGACCGCTTCGGGGGACTTTTCCATGATTTCCCGCGCGATTTGCGCGGCCTCTTCCTTCTTCTTGTCCTTGTAGAGCGATTCGAACAGTTTTTTCGCTTCGCTCAACTTGTAATTTTCCATAGCTTTTTCCGCCTTGCATTGTTTTGCATTTTTACGCCCTCGGGCGCAAAACATTTCTAAACTATTATATACTATATTTTGGAAATTGTAAAGGCTATAAAGTTCTATTTTCCCTTTTAAGCAGGAAAATAACCGCAATTTTACAAACTTTTTTCCGCCGCAGTGACGAATTTATGCAAAACGCGCCCGCACGCGTTATATGCGTGCGGGCGCGTTATCAAAACTTAAATAAACGCGTTGCCCGAACGAGCGGCAAAAAAGCGGAAATAATATTTCCGAACGGAAATAAATACGGCGGTCCCGATAAGGAACCGCCGTAATCGCGTCGCTTTTTTACTTGATTTCTTTGATCTTGGCAGCTTTGCCCGTCAGCCCTCTCAGATAGTAGAGCTTTGCGCGCTTGACCTGACCCTTTCTCACGATCTGAATGTCCGCGACTTTGGGAGAGTGAATGGGGAACGTTCTTTCGACGCCTACGCCGAAGGAAATTCTCCTGACGGTGAACGTTTCGCCGATACCGCCGCCCTTTCTCGCGATGACCACGCCTTCAAAAGCCTGGATTCTTTCTCTCGTGCCTTCGATAACTTTGACAGAGACTTTGACCGTGTCGCCCACATTGAACTGCGGAACGCTTTCTTTCAGGCTTTCTTTGTCGATCGCTTCGATGATTCCTTTCATTGACTTAACCTCCATTGTGAATTAAGCGTTCATTGCCCGCAGCAAGAGGACCGCCCGAAGTCTTGTTTATTTTAGCACACTTTTTTGTAAAACGCAAACGTTTTTAAGTAATAAACGCCGCTTTTATGTGATTTATTCCGTCTTTTTTCACTTCCAGCACGTCGAAACGGCACTCCGCGCTCTCCCTGCCGTTTTTGACAAGGTATTCTTCCGCCGCCAAAGCGTATTTCCGCTGTTTGAAAGCGTCCACCGCCTCTGACGGCTCGCCGAAATCGCAGGTATAACGCGTCTTGACTTCCGCAAACACCAGCGTTTCGCCGTCCATGGCGACGATGTCTATCTCGCCGCGGAGCGCGCGGTAATTGCGCGCCAAAATTTGCATGCCCTGCCGCTTGAGGTATCTGACCGCCTTTCTTTCTCCCGCCTTTCCCTTACGGAGATTTTCTTCCCCGCGCTTTTTTGCCTTTGTCTTCATGCGTTTTTCCGCGTTAAAATCATTTCAGATAGTTTTTGATAAAACTGCGCCTGTGAATGGGGCACGGACCGTGCTCTTTGATTGCGTCGGTATGCGCTTTCGTCCCGTAGCCCTTGTTCTTTTCAAAGCCGTAAGCGGGATATTCTTCGGCATATCTTTTCATGAGCGCGTCCCGATACACCTTTGCGACGATGGACGCCGCGCCGACGGAATAGCTCTTTGCGTCGCCGCCGACAATGTATTCCGCGGGAAAGGGAAAATGCAAGTCTACGCCGTCCACCAGCACGACATCGGGCTTTACTTTCAGTCCCGCCACCGCCTTTTCCATGCACTTTTTGACGGCGTTGAGGATATTGATTTCGTCGATTTCCCCTTCGGAAACTTCCGCAATGGAATAGGAAACCGCCTTGTTCATGATTTCCACGGCGAGCTTTTCCCGTTTCTGCTCGGGAACCTTTTTGCTATCGTCCACCCCTTCGATCAGTTCGTCCAAAGGCATGACCACCGCGCAGCACACTACAGGTCCCGCCAAAGGTCCGCGCCCGACTTCGTCCACCCCCGCGACGTATTTCAATCCCATTTCGAGATATTTTCTTTCGTATAAAAGTTTATCCATGATTTATTCCAGAGCGATTTTGCCGAGCCTGCCTTTGCGGAAATCGTCGATAACGGCTTTCGCACAGCGCTCGTAATCGTATTCCCCGCCGCGCAGCAGAAAACCCCTGCGGCGGCACACCTGCTCGTAAAGTTCGAGGGGCGGCGCGTCGAAATTTTCGATGCCGTATTTTTCGTTGAGCGACTGCGGCGCGATTTTCGCCAGCTCGCCGAGCAGTTCCAGCGCGAGGTCTTCAAAATCGAGTATCTCGTCGTTGATGCTGCCGATATACGCGAGGTGTTTTGCGTAAGTCTGATTTTCAAAGCTCGGCGGCATCGTCCCCGGCGTATCCAAAAGCTCCAAATTTTCCAGCCTTATCCACTGTTTGCCCTTTGTCACGCCTGCCTTGTCGCCCGTAACCGCCTTTTTCGCGCCGGCGAAAGCGTTGATGAGCGTGGACTTGCCCGTGTTGGGGATTCCCGCCACCATGACGCGAAAAGCCTTTGTAACGCCTTTCGCCCTGTATCTTTCCCGCTTTTCGGCAAGTGATTCTTCGATGCGCTCGTAGAGCTTTCCGACCGTCCTTTTATCGAACGCCGAAACGCAGACCGCGGTTTTCCCCTGTGCGGCAAACGCCGCGCAAAGCCTTGCCGCGTCGCTCTTTTCCACGAGGTCGCTTTTCCCCAGCACGTAGACGACGGGTTTATCCTGAAACAGTTTTTCCAACTTCGGGTTGACGCAGGCGAACGCCGCGCGGGCGTCGAGCACCAGTACGACGCAATCCACCAGCTTGACGTTTTCTTCCATCATGCGCATCGCCTTGGTCATGTGCCCGGGGAACCATTGAATGAGTTTCAACGCTCTTTCTCCTCCCATAAATCGGGGCGCAGTTCTTTGGTCAATTTTTCCGACTGTTCCCGCCGCCACGCGTCCACTTTTCCGTGATCGCCCGAAACTAATATCTCGGGCACTTCCAGCCCGCGGAAATTCTGCGGTCGGGTGTACTGCGGGTATTCCAAAAGCCCGTTCGTAAAGCTTTCGTCCACCAGCGAACCCTCGCTCAGCACGCCGCCCTGAAAGCGCGCGAGACAATCGGTAACGACCATAGCGGGCAGTTCCCCGCCCGTTAAAACGAAGTCGCCCAAAGAAATCTCTTCATCGATAAAAAGGTCGAGCACGCGCTGATCGACTCCCTCGTAATGCCCGCATAAAAAGACGATATGCGAATAAGAGGACAGCCGTCCCAGCATTTTCTGGCTGAACGTCTTCCCCTTGGGCGAAAGATAAATGCGCCTTGCCTTGTGTTCGGGATCGATATGTTCGATCGCCGAGGCGATGGGCTGCGGCATCATGACCATGCCTGCGCCGCCGCCGTAAGGATAATCGTCGCATTTTTTATGTTTATCGAGGGAAAAGTCCCTGATATTCGTCACGTTGATTTCGATTTTGCCGCTCGTCACCGCCCTGCCGATAATGCTTTCGCGTAAGGGCATGAACATTTCGGGGAATAGCGTCAAAATGTCAATTTTCATAGACCGCCACCTCGGAAAAACGCTTGCCGTTCACGATGACGACTTTCTTTTCTACGTCGATTTTTACCAAAACGTCCTTCAAAAGCGGAAACATGATCTCCCGACCACTTGAAGTGCGCAAGGTATAAATATCGGCGTAACTCTTATTTTGTATATCCGTCACTTTGCCGAAAGTTTCGCCGCTTTCGCTGACCACGTCGCACCCGATGACGTCCACGACGTAATATCTTCCCTCTTCGAGAGGGGCGGCGTCCTCGCGTTCCACTTTGAGAAACTTGCCGCGGAACAGTTCCGCCGCGTTCCTGTCCGCAACGCCCGAAAGCATGACGATCACCGCGTCGGCGGCGATCGTCGTTTTGATGACTTTATATTCGGAGTCGTCGACGAACACCTTTTTCAGCGAGGAAAATCGGCTGACGTCGTCCACGTACGGCTTGACTTTGAGCGCGCCTAAAATACCCTGCGGTTTCAGCACTTCGCCGATGACAAGCTTATCTACCATTACGCCTCTTCTCTTTCTTTGATTTCGACGGTATATTTTTTGTTTTCCTTCGCGGACGCGGCTTTGACGATGGTTCTCATCGCCTTGGCGATCTTGCCCTGTCTGCCGATGACCTTGCCCATATCCGATTCCGAAAGCACGACGGTGATTTCCACGCTGTTATCGTTTTCTTCCACCTTGTACTCGATCTCTTCGGGCTTTTCCGCGAACTGCGAAATAATGTACTTAACTAATTCCAACATAATAAATCCCTCTTGTCAAGACTTATTTCTTGGATTTTCTGGTCTTGGTTCTGGGCGCGGAAAGCTTGGTCGGTTTTTCGATGATGCCCTGCGCGATGAGCAGCGATTTCACGGTTTCCGTCGGCTGAACGCCCTTAGAAATCCAATCCTTTGCCTTATCTGCGTCGATAACCACTTCGGCGGGCACTCTCGTCGGGTCATAGTGTCCGACTTTGTCGATATAAGCGCCGTCGCGCGCGTTTCTGCTGTCCGTCACCACGATACGATAAAACGGGCTTTTTTTGTCGCCGAGTCTCGTCAATCTCATTTTTACTGCCATTGTCTTTTTCTCCTTTTTCCTTGAAAAATATTTTTTATATCAAAATCTGAACATTTTATTGTTCTTCATCTGTTTCATCATCTGCTTGGTCTGCTCGAACTGTTTGAGCAGCTTGTTGATGTCCTGCACCGTCGTGCCCGAACCGCGCGCGATGCGGTTTTTACGCGAAAAGTTGATAATGTTCGGGTCGCGCCTCTCTTTGGGCGTCATGGAATGAATGATCGCCTTTATCTGCTCGATTTTCTTCTCGTCGATGTCCGCGTCGGAAATCTTCAATTTATTGCCGGGCATCATGGCGAGAATGTCCTTGATGCCGCCCATTTTCTTCATCGCGTCGAACTGTACGAGATAATCTTCCAGCGTGAAGGAATTTTCGCGAAACTTCTTTTCAAACTTCTTCGCCTGCTCTTCCGTGATGGCGTTTTCCGCCTTCTCGATGAGGGAAAGCACGTCCCCCATGCCGAGAATACGGCTTGCCATTCTGTCGGGATAGAAAGGCTCGATATCCCCGAGCTTTTCGCCCGTGCCGCAGAACTTGACGGGCTTGCCCGTGACCGCCTTGATGGAGAGCGTAGCGCCGCCGCGGGTGTCGCCGTCCAGCTTGGTCAAAATCAATCCCGTAACTTCCAAACGCTTGTTGAAGGTATCCGCAACGTCCACGGCGATTTGCCCCGTCATCGCGTCCACCGTCAAAAGGATTTCCGTGGGGTCGACTTCCTTTTTGATGTTTTCCAGCTCCTGCATGAGCTGTTCGTCTATTTGCAGGCGTCCCGCCGTGTCGATGATAACGGTGTCAAAACCGTAGCTTTGCGCGTGTTTCACGCCCTCGCGCGCGATTTTAACGGGATTGCCCTGCCCCTTTTCAAAAACTTCCACGCCGACCTTTTCGCCGACGACTTTGAGCTGCGTGATCGCCGCGGGACGGTAGACGTCGCAGGCGACGAGCAAGGGCTTTTTGCCCTGCTTTTTCAAAAGCATGCCGAGCTTGCCGCAGAACGTCGTTTTACCCGCGCCCTGCAGACCGCACATCATGATGATCGTGGGCGGCTTGCTGGCGACTTCCAGCTTGGCGTTGGTACTGCCCATCAGCGCGATGAGCTCTTCGTTAACGATCTTAATGACCTGCTGCGCTGGGCTGAGGCTTTTCAATATCTCCTGCCCCACAGCCTTTTCGCTGACCTTTGCGATGAAATCCTTCGCAACCGAAAGGCTTACGTCGGCTTCCAAAAGCGCGATACGCACTTCTCGCATAGCCGTCTTAATCTCCAGCTCCGTCAACCTGCCGCGCTTGGTCAGTTTGGAAAATATATGATTTAATTTTTCGCTTAACGTTGCAAACTGTGCCATAAATCAATCCTTTATCGTGCGAAGAAATTCTTCGTAGAGAACTTCGTTTTCCGCTTTCAGCCTTTCGCCGAACGCCGCAAGCGCCGCGTTTTTTTTCGCAAGATGCAAAGCGTCCTCCAGCAATGCAAGCTGTTCTTTCGCCTTACGGAGCGCGTCGTTCACCCCCTGCCGCGATATCCCGTTGCTTTCCGCGATCTCCCCCAGCGACAAATCGAGAATATAATATTCGTACGCGATTTTCCTTCTGTTCGGACTCAGCAGTTTTTCGTACTGCTCGAACAGTTCCGCGTAATAAAGTTCTTTCGCCATGTTTTCCCCGAAATTTTCCGCGCGCGCTCCGCGCTTATCTAAAAAAACCGCGCTTTCCGTTCCGCCGCGAAAAAAGAAAGGTGTAAAGCTATTTTGCTTTACACCATGCAGTTTACATTATTTTTATCGGGTTGTCAAGCGTTTTTATCAAGATAAGCCGCAATAAACGCAAAATCGGTCAACTCCACAGATTTTCGTCAGTTTTTGCCGTATCGTTTGCGACAAAATCCGCCCCGCTGCAAATGGCGTCGATATCTTCGCGGACGCAGGAAACATCCTGCACAAAACTAAAACTCGTAAACCCCTTGTCGTACGTTATAAAAAGTTTGCCCGACAGACTTGCATAGCGGCTAAATCCCATACCTCTGTAATTCTTATATTCCACTCTTCTAATTTGTCGGGGTTCCAGTTCGATTTCCGTCTTTTTATCAGGATAAAGATAAAACTTGCCGTTTTTATACAGTATCAATATTTTCGGCATAGCACACATCTGGACTGTGCGCCAAATCAACGCGACGAACAAAATTACCGTCATCACGCTGTAAAAAATAACGTCGCGCGTGTGATCCCCGTCACAAGCCAAATTCACAATAAGCGGGCAAACCACAAGCAACGCTATCCAACAGGTAATTACCTCCACTTTTATTCTTTTAGAACGCTCGGCAATCACTTTTTCGTTTTCCGTATCCATGTTATCCCCCCCCGAAACAACTGCTAATTTTTATTCAAACAGCGCGTCGACGAATTCTTCCGCGTCGAATTCCTCAATGTCGTCTATTTTTTCGCCCGTGCCGACGTAGACGACGGGCACCTGAAGTTCCGACGAAAGCGAAACGACGAAACCGCCTTTCGCCGTTCCGTCCAGCTTGGTCAGAATTATGCCGTCTAAACCGACGTCATCCTTAAACGCCTCCACTTGGTTGTAAGCGTTCTGTCCCGTGCTCGCATCGAGCACGATGACTTTATAGAAGTTGGCGTCGGGAAATTCTCGGTTGACGACGCGGTCCATCTTTTTCAGCTCCTCCATGAGGTTCGCCTTGACGTGCAGTCTGCCTGCCGTGTCGATGATGAGGATATCGGTATTCTTCGCCTTGACGGAGCTGACGGCGTCGTACACGACGGCGGACGGGTCCGCGCCCTCCGCATGTTTGACGATACGCACTTTCGCCCTGTCCGCCCATACGGAAAGCTGTTCGCTCGCCGCCGCGCGGAAAGTATCCGCCGCGGCGATTGTCACGGAAAATCCGTCCTTTGTGTACAGATTCGCCAGCTTGCCGATGGAAGTGGTTTTGCCCACGCCGTTGACGCCCACCACCATGATGACCGCGGGCGTGCAGATCTCCAAAGGCTCCGCCTCCGTAAGCTTGTCGTAAATAGCCTCTTTCAAAAGCCCTATGACGTATTCTTTATCGCGGCACTTTTCCTCGATGGCGCGTTCCTTAATCTCCTCTACGATGTCGCTTGCCGTGCGCACGCTCACGTCCGAGGCGATGAGAATTTCTTCTAATTCTTCGTAAAATTCGTTGCCTAACTTATTGCGCGAAAAAAGGTCGGTCAGTTTCGCCGCGAGCGAATTTTTCGTCTTTTTCAGCGCCTCTTTCAGTTTAGAGAAAAATCCCATATTCCTTTCCTTTCGGTAATGATTTTTACCCGCTTGCCGACAAATTATGCGATGTCGGTTTCGGTGATGTCGCTCAGTTTAACGGAAACGAGCTTGGATACGCCCTTTTCCTGCATGGTCACGCCGAAGAGCGCGTCGGCAAGTTCCATCGTCGGCTTTCTGTGCGTGATGACAATGAACTGCGTTTCGTGAGAAAACTTTTTAAGATACCGCGCGAAACGGTCGACGTTCGCCTCGTCGAGCGCCGCCTCTATTTCGTCGAGCACGCAGAACGGCATGGGACGCAAGCGCAGAATGGAAAAGAGTATCGCAATCGCGGTGAGCGCCTGCTCGCCGCCGCTCAAAAGCGAAAGCTTTTGCAGTTTCTTTCCCGGCGGTTCCGCGACGATGTTCACGCCCGCGTCGAGGGGGTCTTCCACGCCCTCGTAATCGAGTTCCAAAAGCGCCCGTCCGCCGCCGAAAAGCTCCTTGAAAATACGCATGAAGTTTTCGTTTATCTTATTGAACCCGTCGTTGAACTGCGTGAGCATTTCCTTTTTCAGGGTGTCTATCGCTTTGACGATATCCGCTTCCGCCTTTTCGAGGTCCTCTTTTTGCACGCTCATCTCGTCGTAACGCTCCTTGACAGAGGTATAATCGTCGATGGCGTTGGGGTTGATGGAGCCTAAGGAATTGATTTTTCTCTTCAAGCGGGAAATTTCCTGCTCGCCCTCCCGCGCGTCGTAATTTTCCGCGCGGAAACGCAGGGCGGAATCGTACGTTTCGCCGTACTCTTCTGAAATGCGCTGCCCGTAATACTCGATATCGGAATCGATTTTTGCGAGCGCAAGCTCTTCGACGTGGCGTTTGTCGGCAAGAGCGGAAAGCTCTTCCGATATCTGCACCTTTCGCTCGTCCGCCTTCGCCTGCTTTTCGCGGAGCGTTTCCTTGCTCTTTTCGGTAAATTCTATCTTTTCGCGCAGGGTGTTGACGTACTTTTGCTCTTCTTCCGAAAGCGCCACCTTTTCCGCGTCCAGACGCAGTTTTTCGATGATGCTCTCCTTATCGGCTATCTGCGCTTTATCCTTTTCGTTATCCTCCTGCAAAGCGGCGATTTCCGCCGTTAAGCGGGCGATCTCTTCTTCCGCCTTGTCGGAAGAGGCACGGTATTCGCTGAGCTCCAGCTGGAGCGCGGTGCTGCGCTCGTTCATCTTGTCGATTTCCCTGCGGAGACGCTCGTATTCTTCGCGTCCCTTTTCCGCCTCTTCGCTTGCCGAAGATTTATCCGCCTCCAGCTTTTCGCTGCCGCTCTTTATCTCTTCGTAAGCCTTTTCGATGCGGGAAAGCTTAGCGTCGATGTTTTCCAGCTTGCCCAGCGCGTCCTCGTAATTTTTATTGTTGTCCATCAGCGCGCTTTCCACGACGTTGAGTTTTTCGCGGAGCAGCAAAAGTTCCTGCTTGCGCGCGTTGTACATATCGTTCAAAGAACCGAGCTGGTCGGTCGCCTCGTCGCGCGCCTTTTCCAGCCTTGCCTTTTCCGCTTTGAGTTTATCCATTTCCGCGCGCTTGCCGGCGATCTTTTCGCGGATTTCGTCGAGCTGACGATCGCCCGCCAGAAGATTTGGCAAATCCTGCCTGCGCGAGCCGCCCGTCATGGAACCCTGCGGGCTGAACACGTCCCCTTCGAGCGTGACGATTTTGAATGCAAAGCGGTATTTGTTGGCGATATTCGTCGCGTTGTCAATGTTGTCCGCAATCAGCGTATTGCCGAGCAGGTTGGATATAACGTTTTCAAAATACGGGTCGTATTTGACGAGCTTGTTGGCAAGCCCCAACGCGCCGCGCTCCTGCAAGGCACGGTGGATATTTTCGTTTTCCGTGCGCGGTTTGACGGAAGAAACGGGCAAAAACGTCACCCTGCCGCCGCTGTTGCGCTTGAGATATTCGATGAGATATTTCGCGTCGTCGGTATCGGCGGTAACGATGTTCTGCGCCGCCGCGCCGAGCGCGGTCTCCATGGCGATATCGTACTTTTGTTCCGTCTTGATGACGGAGGCGACGACGCCCTTGATGCGCGAGGAGAGCGCCTTATCCTGTTTTGCCGCCAGCAGCAGACGCTTGACCGACGGGCCGTACCCTTCGAAGGATTCCTTCATGCCGACGATGAAATTTTCCTTCGCCGTGAGCATGGTGATGTTGGAGTTAAGGTTGAAAATAGCGTTATCTACCTGCGCGGTCTTTTCGTTGAAATCGCGCACGGAATCTTCCTTCGCCTCTATCCTGCCCTTCAAATCGTAAATGGATTTATCGAGGTCGGTGATGTCCTTATCGAGTTTTTCCTTGCCGGAAAAAAGTTCGTCGCGCTTATATTCGAGGTTGCTGATCGTGCCGGTCACTTCGTTCCTCGTATCGCTGAGCGCCGTCTTTTCCGCCGAAAGCGAACCTTTGTTGATGTTGATATCGGAAAGCGAAGCCATCGACTCGATGACCCTGCGGGTGTTTTCCTGCGAGGCGAGTTCCCCCTCGCTCAGCTTTTTCTGCTGGGCGGAGATGGCGACGACCAATCCGTCGTATTCTTCCCGCGCTGCCTTGATCTTCGCGCGGATTTCCGCGATGTTCTTCTTCAGATTTTCTATGCTGTTCCTGTCCGTTTCCGCGGCGTAGGCGCGGTCTTCCATCGCCTTTTTAGTGCGCGCGATCTCCGAACGAAAGAAAGATATTTTTTCGTTATACAGCTTTGCCGCGCCCTCGCTCTTTTCGATGCTGACGCGCTTTTCCAAAAGCTCTTCGTGCAGCTGCGAAAGTCTGACGTCCGCGGAGGCAATCTCCCGCAAAATGCGCTCGTACTCCGCTTGCGTTTCCGCCGACTCCTGCTCCCTTAAACCGACCTGTTCGTTGACGGCGTCTATCTTCAGGTTGATTTTATTTTTTTCCGTAGCGACGTTGTCGAATTTGGATATGTAAACGTTGATTTCGTGGTGCTTGAGCTCCGCAGACAAATCGCGGAACTGCCTTGTCTTTTCCGCCTGCCGTTCGAGGGGCGCGAGCTGATTTTCCAGCTCGGAAAGAATGTCGTTGAACCGAAGCAGATTCTCGCGCGTGCGCATGAGCTTTCTTTCCGATTCGTTCTTTTCCGTCTTAAACTTGGCGATGCCCGTAGCCTCTTCGAAAATGGCGCGGCGGTCTTCCGGTTTTGCCGACATGATCTCCTGCACCTTGCCCTGCCCGATGATGGTATAGCCCTCTTTGCCGATACCGCATTCGTGCAGAAGATTGACGATGTCGCGCAGACGCGCGGGTTGTTTGTTGATGTAATACTCGCTTTCGCCGCTGCGGAAGAGCTTACGGGTGATGATGACCTCGTTATAGTCTATGCTGAACATCTTGTTCGTATTGTCGAAAAACAGCGACACTTCGCAATAACTTAAAGACTTTCTGTCCTGCGTGCCGTTGAAGATGACGTCCTGCATGCTGCTGCCGCGGAGGGTCTTTGCCGATTGCTCGCCCATGACCCAGCGTATCGCGTCCGCGACGTTGCTTTTGCCGCAGCCGTTAGGACCGACGATACCCGTGATACCGTCGCCGAATTTGATTTCCTGTTTGTCGGCAAACGATTTGAAGCCGAACATTTCTATCTTTTCAAAGTTCACTTATCTTTCCCCGTATGCGGTTTTTTTCCCTTTTTTCTGCCTTCTCGCAGCATTGCCAGCGCGCTCTCCGCCGCCGTTTGTTCCGCAGCCTTTTTACTGCCGCCCTCGCCGTACGCGAGTTCCTTTCCGTTCAGCAAAAACGCCACTTTATAGTGCGGCGCGTGGTCGGGTCCCGTCTTGTCCAGCGTTTCGTAACGGATTTCTCCGAGTTTATATTTCTGCACGTATTCCTGACACTCGCTCTTGCCGTCCTTTTCCCGCGGCTTGGGCTTTTTTTCCGTTTTTTTCGCCTTCGGCGCAAAGTGCCGCGCAAGCAGTTTGTCGCGGATAAATTTGCGGGCGGGCAGCATGCCGCCGTCGATGTAAATGCCCGCAACGATGGCCTCGAACAAGCTGGAATACATCTTTTCGTGAAAGTCGGAATTTTTCATCACGCCCTTGCCGAAGAGCATATATCCCGCGAGATCCATGGCGAACACCGCCTCCTGCAACGGTTCTTTCGACACGATCTCCGCGCGCTTTTTGGTGAGCACGCCCTCATCGCCCTCGCAGTTTGCGCAAAGGTATTCCGTCACGGCGAAATCGAGTATCGCGTCGCCGAAAAATTCCAGCACCTCGTTGTTTTCCGCATTTTTGTTTTCGTTGGTATAGGAAGAGTGCGTAAAGCACTTACGCAAAAGCATTTTGTCCTTAAAGCTGTAGCCGATGCGCTCTTCCGCTCCCTGAATGTCGAAAATCATTCCTCCAACCCCGCGTTCAGAAGTTCTTTTTTGATGGACTCCACCGTGCCGGCTTTCACCGCTTCCGCCGCCTGCAATACGGCATTTTTGATGGATTCGCGCTTCGCAGAGCCGTGCGCCTTGACGACGATCTTATCCACGCCGAGGAACATCGCCCCGCCGTAATTGTTGTAATCGAGCGAGCCTTTCAGCTTGCGAAAACTTTTTTTAAGCAAAAGCGACCCCATCTTTCCGCGCAGCGTGGACAAAAACTCCGCTTTCATCAATTTTAAAAGCGCGGAAATCGTTCCCTCCATGCTCTTTAAGGCGACGTTGCCGGAAAAGCCGTCCGCCACGACGACGTCGTATTCTCCGCTCATGATGTCCCGCGCCTCGATATTACCCGCAAACTCCACGTTTTTCAGCTCTTTAAGCTGCGGGAACGCCTCGTGATTGAGCTGGTTGCCCTTTTTATCTTCCGTCCCGTTGGAAAGAAGCGCGACGCGCGGCTTTTCCACGCCCAGCGCGACCTTAGCATACACGCTGCCCATGACGGCGAACTGCACAAGGTTGACCGCCTTGCAGTCGGCGTTTGCGCCCGCGTCCAGAAGAAGAACCTTCTTCCCCTCTTTGACGGTCGGCAGAACGGGACAGAGCGCGGGGCGGTTGACGCCCTTTATCCTGCCTACTTTCAGCGTACTGCCCACCAAAAGCGCGCCCGACGACCCCGCCGAAACCAGCGCGTCCGCCTGATTTTCCCTTAAAAGGGAAAACGCCACGACCATGGAAGAATCGGTCTTTCTCCTGATTGCGAGGGTAGGTTCTTCCTCGCAGGTGATGACCGAGGGCGCATCGATGACTTCCACGCGCGATTTGTCGTAAGAAAGCGCGGAAAGCACTTTTTCCGTCTTTTCCTTATCTCCCGTGAGTCCCAACGTAATCTCTTTATTTTCCGCAAGCGCGGCAACCGCGCCCGCGACGATTTCTTCGGGAGCGTTATCGCCCCCGAATGCGTCTACCAAAATTTTCATAAATATTCCTTAAAATTCCAGATTTCCGACCGTTCTCGGGAAAGGCAGCACGTCGCGGATATTGCCGATGCCCGTGAGGTACATGATCATTCTTTCGAATCCCAAACCGAAGCCGGCATGCGTCACGCCGCCGTATCTTCTTAAATCGAGATAGAATTTATAATCTTCTTTATTGAGTCCCAGCTCGTCCATGCGCTTTTCCAAAAGTTCCAGCCGCTCTTCCCTCTGACTGCCGCCGATGAGTTCGCCGATACCGGGAACCAACATGTCAACCGCCGCCACCGTCTTTTTATCGTCGTTGAGGCGCATATAAAACGCCTTTATCTCCTTGGGATAATCGGTAAGAAACACAGGCTTTTTGAAGACTTCTTCCGTCAGATAGCGCTCGTGCTCGCTTTGAAGATCGCACCCCCAGTACACGGGGAATTCAAAGCGATCCTTGACTTTTTCCAAAATGGATATCGCCTCGGTATAAGTCAGGCGCTTAAATTCGTTGTTCGCCACGTTGTCGAGCCGCGCAAGCAGCCCGTTGTCGACGAATTTATTCAAAAACTCCAGCTCTTCGGGGCAGGTCTTGCGCACGTGGTTGATGATGTATTTGACCATCGCCTCCGCGACTTCCATATCCCCTTCTAGGTCGCAGAACGCCATTTCAGGCTCTATCATCCAAAATTCCGCCGCATGGCGCACCGTGTTGGAGCGTTCCGCGCGGAACGTGGGTCCGAAAGTATAGACGTCGGAAAACGCCATGGCATACGTTTCGGCGTCGAGCTGACCGGAAACCGTCAGGCTGGACTGCTTTTCGAAAAAGTCCTTTTTGTAATCGACGGCGCCCTTATCGGTCTTGGGCACGTGGGCAAGGTTCAGCGACGTCACCTGGAACATCGCGCCCGCGCCCTCGCAGTCGCTGCCCGTGATGATAGGCGTATGCACATAGACGAATCCGCGTTCGTGGAAAAAGGAATGGATCGCGAAAGCCGCCTCGCTGCGCACTCTGAACACCGCGCCGAAAGTGTTGGTGCGCGGTCTTAAATGGGCGATCTCCCTTAAAAACTCCATGGAATGGCGTTTTTTCTGCAAAGGATAATCGGGCGTGGACGTTCCCATCACCTCGATTTTATCCGCATTGATTTCAAACGGCTGTTTATTTTGCGGCGTTAAGATCAGTCTGCCCGTCACGAGCAGGCATGCGCCGACGTTCTGTTTTGCGATCTCGTCGTAATTTGCGAGTTTGCTCCTGTCGAACACGATCTGACAGCTTTTGAAAAAAGTGCCGTCGTTGAGTTCGATAAAACCGAAAGCTTTGCTGTCGCGTATCGTGCGCGCCCAGCCGCCCACCGTCACTTCCCGTTCGGCAAACGATTCGGGGCTGGCGAAAATTTCCTTGAGTCTCGTCTTTTTCATATATACTACCTGCTTGAAAAATATTATACTTAATTTATTATACAGTTTTTTCAATTTTTTTTCAAGAAAATAAACAAAAAAAGCGCTTGAAACAAGCACTTTTTTATTATTTTATTCTTTTTCGATGTTCTTTACATAGGTCTGCCGCTTTTTGATGATCTCGTTTTCGGCAAACTTCCAGTTCTGCTGTATGCTGAAATTCGTTTCCAGCATGGGATTGGACTCTATTTTCGTGATGCCGTCTTCGACGATGTTGCACATTAAACGCACCATCAAAATGGAGTTCACGCCCGAAAGCTTATATTCTTTTTTGATGCCGATGAGCGCCATTTCCAGCTCCGTCGGGTGCTTGATGGACTTGAGCACGCCTATCCAGCCGAACGGGAACAGCCTGCCCTTGCTTTTTTTAAGCGCCTCGCATATCGAAGGCAGAACGACGGCAAACCCGACACATTCCCCTTTTTCGTCGATAAGACAGCTAAAATACCTGGTATTGATGCTCGTCGCAAACTGACGAAGAACGTTCTTTTGCGCCTTTTCGCTGATGGGCGTAAAGCCGTCGAGGTGGGAATACGCCTCGTTATATGTATCGAAAAACGCTTTACCGTACTTTTTGATGATTTTTCTCATGGGCATGATTTCCGCCACGTCCACTACGTTCAAGCGTTTTTTCATCTTTGCGGCGATGCGGAGTATCCTTTCATAAGGACGCTCGGGAATGGTGAATCCCCGCTCTATCCATTTGGATTCGTCCGCGTAGCCGAGTTTTTTCATGTTTTCGCAAAAATACGGGTAATAATAGTTGGTCGCAAAGGTACTGCGCTCGGAAAACCCGTAAGTCTGCATGCCTTCCCTGTCGGTATCGTTAAAGCCCCACGGCCCGTGAATGCGCTCCAGCCCGCGCTCCCTGCCGACCTTTTCCACGGCTTTCAAAAGCGCGTCGAACACTTCCAAATCGTCTATCGCATCGAACCGCGAAAAGCGGATATCCTTTTTGTTCCAAAGGCGGTTGTACTGGTTATGCACGATGGCGGCGATCCTGCCGACGACTTTGCCGTCCCGATAAGCCAGAAAACAGCGCATGTCGCAATTTTCCAGACTGAAATTCTTTTTCGGGTTGAAAATATTTTTCTCCTCGCTGTAAAGGGGCGGGACGTAATAAGGGCAATCTTTATAAAGCTCCAGCGGATAGTTGGTAAAAATCCTCTGTTGTTTTTTCGTTTTGACTTCTATAATATCTACCATACAATATACCTTAAATCGCCTCGGAAAGCAGACAATAAAGAAAAACTGACCGAGGCAATAAATCTCCGATAATGAAAT
>CASETU010000118.1 GCA_949290895.1 uncultured Bacillota bacterium | reverse complement strand
TGCTCGAAAACGGGCTCATCAAATACGTTAAGGACGATGCGGGGCTGAAAGTTCTGGGCAACGGCGAAATCAACGTTGCGCTCACCGTGAAAGCGGCGAAGTTCTCGGCTTCCGCCAAAGAAGCTATCGAAAAGGCCGGCGGAAAAGCGGAAGTTGAGTAATCCCGAATAACGGAGGGCGGAAATGTTTCAGACATTAGTAAAAGCATTTAAAATCAAAGAGGTAAGGCGGAAGATCCTCTTCACGCTCCTTATCCTTCTGGTGTACAGGATCGGTTGCTATATCCCCGTTCCGGGGATCAGCGCGGACGGGCTTTTGTCCACGAGCAACGAAGATTCCTTCCTGTATCTGGATATCATGAGCGCGGTCAGCGGCGGCGCGCTGCAATACGGCACGCTGTTTGCCATGGGTATCGGACCGTACATCAACGCGTCCATTATCATTCAGCTACTGACCGTCGGCATTCCCGCGCTTGAAAGATTGTCCAAACAGGGCGAAGAGGGCAGAAAGAAGATCGCTACCATCACGCGTTACGTGACGGTGCTTCTCGCCATCGCGCAGTCCGTCGGTATTCTGATCGGATTCAGTGCGAACATCGAACACGATCAGCTCTTTAACATCGTATGGCTCGATTACATCGCGCTCATCATCATTTACACTTCGGGCGCGTGCCTGACCATGTGGCTGGGCGAAAGGATTACCGATTACGGCGTGTCCAACGGTATTTCCATGCTCATCTTCACGGGTATCATCTGCACGGCGGGCAACTCCATCATCTCGATTTTCAGAGGTGAAACGCAGCTCGTGCTCTGGACGCTCATCGCCTTCGTCATCGCGGCGATCCTCATCTTCGCGGCGGTCGTTACGGTCAACGATGCGGAAAGAAAGATTCCCGTACAGTATGCAAAACAGGTCAAAGGCAGAAAAATGTACGGCGGACAGTCGACGCACATTCCCATCAAGGTGAATTCGTCGGGCGTTATGCCGCTCATCTTCGCGTTTGCCATTTTGTCCTTTCCCGATCTCATCATCAACCTCTTCGGCGTTTCCAGCGACAACTGGTACACGAAGTATATGGGAACGGGCAGCTGGCTCAACGTCGTGGTGATGTGCCTTCTGATTTTGTTCTTCGCTTACTTTTACAATGCGATACAGTTCAAACCCGAAGATATTTCCAAGAGCATTCAGCAGAACGGCGGTTTTATCCCCGGTACGAGACCCGGTAAGCCGACGACCGATTATCTGAAGAGAGTTTCCAACAGGATCGTGCTCTTCGGCGCCATCTATCTGGCGGTGGTCGCGCTCGTTCCGTCCATCGTGTTCCGCGCGATAGACCCCACGCTTTCCATGGCGTTCAGCGCTACGGGATTGCTCATCGTCGTTTCGGTGGCTCTGGAATTCAATCAGGCGCTGGAATCGCAGATCATGATGAAAAACTATAAGGGCTTCTTGAAATAACATTATGAATATAGTTTTGTTGGGCGCGCCGGGTTCCGGCAAAGGGACGCAGGCGTCGCTTATTTCCGAAAAATATTCTTTGCCGCACATTTCGACGGGGGACATGTTCCGCGAAAATATTCGCGAGAAAACGCCCCTCGGCGTGTTGGCGAAGACTTATATCGACAAAGGTCAGCTTTGCCCCGACGACGTGACCGAAAAAATGGTTGCGGAACGGCTTAGCAGAGCGGACTGCAAGAACGGTTTTCTGCTGGACGGTTTCCCGCGCACCATCGCGCAGGCGCAGGCGCTCGAAGAGATCGCCGCCGTCGACGTCGTGCTCGATATCGACGTGCCGCTCGGCAAGCTGCTCAAACGTCTTACGGGAAGGAGATGCTGTGAAAAGTGCGGCGAATCTTTCCACGTGGATTCCATTGGCAATGCAACGCAGTGCCCCAAGTGCGGCGGAAAGCTGTACGTGCGGGCAGACGACAACGAAGAAACGGTGCAAAGCCGCCTCGACGTTTACGTAAAGCAGACCGAATCGCTTGTGGAATACTACAAGAATAAAGGCGTGCTCCGCCGCGTGGACGGCGATAAGGCTGTAGAAGAAGTTTTTGCCGAAGTCGAAAAAGTGCTTAAAAACTTATGATAAAAATCAAAACCGCGGAAGAAATCGAATTGATGCGCGAGCCGTGCCGCATAACGCGCGACGTGCTGGAACTTTTGGGTAAAAGCCTGAAGGAGGGCATGAGCACCCTCGCGCTCGATAAGATCGCATTTGAATATATTAAAGATTGCGGTGCGGAACCCGCGTTTTTGGGATATTACGGTTATCCCGCCAGCACCTGCATATCGCTCGACGATATGGTGGTGCACGGCATTCCGAACGAAAAGAGCATCATCAAGCCCGACATGATAATCAGCATCGACGTCGGGGCGGTGAAAAACGGTTTCGTGGGAGATGCGGCGCGCAGCTTTTACGTGGAGCATATCTCCGCGGAAAAGAAAAAGCTCATCGACGTGACGCGGGAATGTTTTTTCGAGGCGGTGAAAGACCTCCGCGACGGTACGCCGCTCGGCGACATCGGCTATAAAGTGCAGACGCATGTCGAGGAAAACGGATTTTCCGTCGTTCGGGAAATGGTCGGGCACGGCGTCGGACGGCAGATGCACGAAGATCCTTCGGTGCCGAATTTCGGCAAAAAGGGCACGGGCGTGCGGCTGAAAAAGGGCATGACCCTCGCCATCGAGCCGATGATCAACATGGGCGAACGGTACGTGAAGTTCCTTGCGGACGGCTGGGGCGTGGCGACGAAAGACGGCAAGCCTTCGGCGCAC
>CASETU010000117.1 GCA_949290895.1 uncultured Bacillota bacterium | reverse complement strand
TGGCAGGGGAGACGCGATTCGAACACGCAACCTACGGTTTTGGAGACCGCTACTCTACCGTTGAGCCACTCCCCTAAAATTCTTAATTATTATATAACAATTCGTTAGTCAAGTCAAGAAAAAAGGAGCATAAATGGAAAAGAAATTTGAACTCGGTGTTATAGGCTGCGGATTTATGGCTTCCGCTATCATAAAAGGCATCGTAAACAAGAAAATTTTGCCCCCTGAAAAAATTATCGTAAGCAATTTGCAAGGTGCGGGGTTCGGCGCGGTGGAAGGTTTGGGTGTCGAAACGACCTACGATAACGAATTTTTGGCGGAAAATTCCGCATTCGTTTTGCTTGCCGTTAAACCGCAGGGGCTCGATGAAGTGATGTGTCAAATCGGCAATGTTTCCGTAGAAAAATTCATCACCATTCTTGCAGGAGTGAAAAAAGAAAAAATTAAGGAAACATTTCCTTATGCAAAAGTTGCCCGCGTAATGCCGAACACGCCTTGTTCTATAGGCTGTGGGGCGATGGGGCTCGATGTAAGCGATTTTGACGAAGGTGATAGGGAATTTGTTAACAGGTTGCTTTCTGCGCTCGGGACGGTGGTTTTGACGGACGAAAAAGATATGAATGCCGTTACGGGAATTTCAGGCAGCGGACCGGCTTATGTTTATCTGTTTATTAAAGGACTTGTCGAGGCAGGTGTCCGTCAGGGACTTAGCGAAGAAGTGGCAAAAAAACTTGCCGTGGCTACCGTTATCGGCAGCGCGAATATGGTCGTTGCAAACCCCGAAAAGACTTTGGATCAGCTTATCGGTGCTGTTTGCAGTAAAGGCGGAACTACGATAGAGGCGGTGAATACCTTTGAAAAATACGATTTACGAGGGATTATTTCCAAAGCCGTTGACGCTTGCGTGGCGCGAGCTGCGGAGCTTGGCGGCGACGTTAAAAAAACGCTTCCCGACGACGATTTTGACGGCGTAACCATTTATACGGACGGCGCTTGTTCGGGAAATCCAGGTATCGGCGGCTGGGGCGCGATATTGATGTCGAAAGGAAAAGTCAAGGAAATCAGTGGCGGGGAGATGCAGACGACGAACAACCGAATGGAGCTTACTGCGGTGATTTCCGCTTTGGAAATGCTGAAAAAAACTTGTAAAGTGCGTATTTATACCGATTCGACTTATGTTGCGGATGCTTTTTTGCAAAACCGACTGAAAAACTGGGAACAAAACGGTTGGGTGACTTCCGCAAAAACGGAAGTTAAAAATATCGATCTGTGGCAAAAGCTCAGCGCGCTTACAGAAAAATTTGATTGCACGTTTTTCAAAGTGAAAGGTCACGCGGATAATCCTTTTAATAATCGTTGTGACGAGTTGGCTGTTGCGGAATGTAAAAGATTGCAAAATTATCGGGTTTAAGTTTAAAATTCCGCGTTTCTTGTATATAATATAATACGAGTATATTATGGATAAGAAAGTTGTTGTTGACAAAATAAAAGAAATATTAAACTTGTTTATCATTGCGGCTTTCGGTATTACGAGTCTGATTTTTGCCGTTCTTTATGCAGACAGTTGCAAAAGCGGTTTTATCTATCAATATTCCGATGTTTTGAAGATTTGCGCGGTAGGAGTCATTACGTTAATCACGGTTGCGGGAATCGTCTTTTTTGAACTGAAAGTCGACTTGATTTATAAAAGTTGTTATATCGCCGTGATTTTGATTGCGCTTGCCTTGATTTTGCTCTACGTGCTCAATGTAACCGGAGTGATGTCGACAATCAAGAGCGTGGAGGAGCTGCGCGCATATATCGAAAGCATGGGCAGCTGGATGCCCGTTGTTTACGTAGCGTTACAGTTTTTGCAAGTCGTCATTTTGCCGATCCCCGCGGTTTTATCGATAACCGTGGGCGTGTTGCTCTTTGGTCCGCTTAAAGCGGCGATATTGAGTTTTATCGGCATTTTGGCGGGGTCTGTCGTCGCCTTTTTTATCGGTAGGGTTCTCGGTTATAAAGTTGCAGCATGGCTTGTAGGGAAAGAAAATCTAGATAAAGCGATACGTTCGGTCAAAGGGAAGGATAGAGCGGTGTTGACGTTTATGTTTTTGTTCCCGTTTTTCCCGGACGATATCCTTTGTTTCGTCGCAGGGCTTTCATCGATGAGCAAACGCTTTTTTCTCATCATGATAACCATTGTGCGAGCGATTACCATTTTTATTTCATGTTACGCTTACAATAATTCGCTTATCCCGTACGATACTTGGTGGGGCATATTGATTTGGGTGGCGTTTTTCGCTTTGACTATCGCTTTGACCGTGTTGATTTATAAAAAAGGCGTTAAGATAGAAAATTATTTTAAGCAAAAATTCGCAAAAAGAAGAAAGGATAAAAATAAGCAGTAATTTGCTTGCGATAATTAAATTGATTATGTTAAATAGAATAGCTGTTTTAGCGGCTGATTCAAAAAGAAAGGCAATTATCTATTGCCTTTTTTTTCATTTTAAGATATAATCTTAATCATGAACATTTTGCTATGCAACGACGACGGCTATTTAAGCGACGGTATACGGGAATTTGCCGACGCGCTGTCGGAAAATCACAACGTAGTGTTGATCGCTCCGGAAAACAACCGTTCTGCGGTTTCACATTCGCTGACGATCTTTAAGGATATTGTCGTGAAAAAAATCGGCGGGACAAAGTATGAAATTTATTCCGTTTCGGGAACGCCTGCGGATTGCGTGAAATTCGCGCATCATAATCTTTTCCGCGATTTTCCCATCGATTTAGTCGTTGCCGGCATCAACAAAGGACATAATCTCGGTACCGATATACTGTATTCCGGTACGGTTTCCGCCGCTTTCGAGGGGGCGGCGCTCGGCTATAAAGCCATGGCTTTTTCCTATGTCGGACACAGCGGCGGAGATATGAAAAAATGTGCAAAAATCGCTTGCGAACTTCTTGAAAAACTCTATCCCGTAACTCAATGCGAATATATCTGGAATATCAATATTCCCGTTTTGGAAAACGGCGGTGTCAAAGGCGTGAAAATGGCGCCTTTGGGAAAGCAGATTTATTCCGATAATTTTAAGAAAGTGAACGAAGACACGTTTGTTTTGGTGGGCGAAATGCTCGTGCACGAGGAAAACGACGAAAATTGCGACGTGGAACTCAGCCGAAAAGGATATGTTACCGTAACGCCGTTATTGTACGATAAAACCGCTTATTCGGTATTGAAACGCTTTGAAAATATGGAGCTTTAATGAAAACGACAGTGATTGTCGGCGGAGGGGCGGCCGGAATGTTTGCCGCAGCATTCGCCGCGGAAAAAGGCAATAAAGTCATATTGCTTGAAAAAAACGAAAAACTCGGGAAAAAAGTGTATATTACGGGGAAAGGCAGATGCAATCTGACAAATGACTGCACGGAAGAAGAATTTATCGCAAATGTCGTTTCCAATCCGAAATTTTTAATGAGTGCGGTGAGAGCTTTTCCGCCTCAAAAAACGATTGAATTTTTTGAAGATTGCGGTTTAAGATTGAAGACCGAACGCGGTAACCGCGTTTTTCCGTTCAGCGAAAAGGCAAGCGACGTCACGAAGACTTTAACGAACGTTCTGCATGCGCGCGGCGTGGAAATTTGCTTGGAAGAAGAAGTGAAAAATCTTTTGATTGCGGAGCGTAAAATTACTTCCGTCGTAACAAATAAACGAGAGATTACCTGTGATTCCGTTGTCGTTTGCACGGGCGGCATATCTTATCCCGCCACGGGGTCTACAGGGGACGGATATAAATTCGCGCGGGATTTCGGTCATGACGTTGTACCTCCGCGCGCCGCTTTATCGGGTATCGAAACGAAGGAAAATTACAAGAATTTGCAAGGGATTTCGCTGAAAAACATAAAACTTTCTGCGTATTTCGGGAAAAAGGAATTGTTTTCGGAAGTCGGCGAAATGCTTTTTACGCACTTCGGCGTTTCGGGACCGCTGGTTTTGAGCATTTCGAGTTTGATAAACCGCCTCGATATGAATGCCGTAAGGCTCGTTCTCGATTTGAAACCCGGGCTTTCCGATGAACAGTTGAAAAACAGGATTTTACGCGATTTTGCGGAGTTGAAAGGCAAAACGGTTTTCAATGCTTTGGTCAAGCTGTTGCCGACACGCATGATCGGTGCGGTTTTGCAAAAGGCAATCGTCGGCGAGCAAAAGAGGGTGGCAGAATTTTCATCGAAAGACATGGAAAATCTCATCGCAGCACTAAAGCGCTTTGAAATTCTCCCCAAAAAGCTTCGCTCTATAGAAGAATCGGTCGTGACGGCGGGTGGCGTTTCCGTAAAGGAAATCAATCCAAAAACGATGGAAAGCAAGCTGGTAAGCGGGCTGTTTTTTGCGGGTGAGGTTCTTGATTTAGACGCTTTTACGGGCGGATTTAATTTGCAGATCGCATTTATGACGGGATATGTTGCGGGTATGAACGCATAAGATAAGGAGAAGAGATTTATGAAACACATCAATATCGCTTTGGACGGACCTTCTGGCAGCGGCAAAAGCACGATAGCAAAAGAACTTTCTAAAAAACTCGATATTTTGTATCTCGATACGGGCGCAATGTATAGGGCGGTCGCCTGCAAGGCGATTTCGCTCGGAATCGATACGTTGGACGAAAAGGGCGTTTCGTCTTTCATAGACGATATTGATTTGGAAATCGAATATCTCGGCGGCACGCAGCATACATTCCTGGACGGAAAGGACGTTTCCGCACGCATACGCGAGCCGGAAGTTTCCATGGCGGCGTCGAATATTTCTTCCTTAAAGTGCGTGCGGCTGAAAATGGTCGCGATGCAACGCGAAATCGCAAAGTCGATGTCCTGCGTGCTTGACGGGAGGGACATCGGCTCTTTCGTTCTGCCCGATGCCGAATATAAATTCTACATCACGGCTGATGCAAAAGTGCGCACGCTCCGTCGGCAGAAAGAGTTGAAAGAAAAAGGATTCGACGTGGATTTTGAAAACCTGCTCGCGGAAATAGAGCAGCGCGATTATAACGATAAACACCGCGATTTTGCGCCGCTCGTTCAGGCGAAAGACGCTGTCTTGATCGACACTTCCGATTTGAGCGTCGAAGAAGTGCTGAATAAAATTTTGTCGTTCATAGAAAGGAAGAAGAATGCATAATCAGTTTTATATCAGAACCGGATATTTTTTGTTTTCCTTATTTTTTCCTTCGAAAGTGTACGATAAGGAAAATTTTCCCAAAGGCAAAGCGTTGATCGTGGCGAATCATTATTCCGCGTTGGATCCTGCGTATATGTATAAATTTACTAAACGCGACTTGTTTTTTCTTTGTAAAAAGGAAGCGATGGAGAAAAAGCTTGCGAGGAAACTTCTTGCGGAAGCGGGCGCTATCCCCATCGACCGACAAACAAACGATATGCGTGCCATGATGAACGCAATGAAAGTGCTGAAAGAAGGTAAAAAACTCGTAGTCTTTCCCGAGGGGACTCGCAATAAAACGGGCGAAGAACTGCAGGAGCTGAAAGGCGGGGCGGGGGTGTTTGCCGTCAAGACGAAATCGCCTGTCGTGCCCGTTATGTTTTTAAAAAAACCGAAGATTTTCCGACGTACCTATTACATTGTCGGCGAGCCTTTTGAGCTTACGGAATTTTACGATAAAAAGCTCGTAAAGGAAGATTATGATAAAATCGATGAAATCATTCGGGAAAATATGTTGAAAACGCGGGAAAAACTTAAACAATATCGGCAAAAGAAAGGGAAAAAATGCAAATCGTAACGACGAAATACGGAGGTTTCTGTTTCGGGGTACAGCGCGCGGTCGATAAGGCGCTATCGATGAGCGGAAACGGAAATTATGTACTCGGTGAAATTATTCATAACGAACAGGTCGTGGAAGAGCTCAAGCAAAGAGGGATTGCAACGGTGACGGATGTGGAAGATGTGCCGGACGGCGCAACTTTGCTGATTCGTACCCATGGAGAGCCCGAAAGGGTTTTTCGGCGTGCGGAGGAAAAACGACTGAATGTTTTTGACTGTACCTGCCCGTTTGTGAAAGATATTCAAAAGATTGTAAAAAAGCATTACGATGAGGGATTTGCGATCGTAATTATCGGAAATCGTAATCATCCCGAAGTGAAGGGGATAAACGGTTGGTGTAACGACAGCGCTTATATAACCGACAAATCATTTGACATTGACGAAATTTCCGCAAAAAAGGTCTGTATCGTGGTGCAAACGACCTTTTCTATGGAAAAATTTGACGAAATTTTAAAAAATATTCCCAAAGACAGCCCCAAAACAGTTGAGATTTTTAAAACTATTTGCTATACTACTATCAAACGGCAAGAAGAAGCCAAGTCTATTTCTGCGGAATGCGATGCGGTAATCGTGTTGGGCGGCAAAAAGAGCAATAATACCGATAAATTGTTCGATATTTGCGCCAAGCATTGCAAGAATGTTTTCAGAGTTTCTTCACCCGTGGAATTGGACTATAAAGAAATAAAAAAGTTTGAAAAGGTAGGGATTGTGGTCGGAGCGTCCACTCCGTCGGTGCAATCCAGGGAGGTTATCTCGAATATGGAGAATGCAGAAGTTAAAACATCGCTTGGCGAAGAAGCAGTAACGGAAGAAGTTGCGGCGGAAGAAACGAAAGCCGCAGTGGAAACCGCAGTCGCGGAAGAAACGAAAGAAACCGCAGCGGAGACCGCAGTCGCAGAGGAAGCGGCTGAACCCGTAAAAGCCGAAAACGCCGAAACGGTAACCGAAGAAGAAAAAGCTACGGAAGCAGTCGAACCGAAAGCGGAACCCGTTGCTGAAGACACGATGGCAGCGGCGATCG
>CASETU010000116.1 GCA_949290895.1 uncultured Bacillota bacterium | reverse complement strand
ATCGTCCACCATGATGACGCGCTTGCCCGCTACCGTGGAGGGCACGGCGTTCAGCTTTATCCTGACGAGGTTTTCCCTCGACTTCTGTCCCGGCGCAATAAACGTCCTGCCGATGTATTTGTTTTTGATGAGCCCTATCCCGTAGGGAATGCCCGATTTCTGCGCGTAGCCGAGGGCGGCGTCCAGACCGCTGTCGGGCACGCCGATGACGATGTCGGCGTCGATCTTGAAATCTTCCGCCAAAAACGCGCCCGCTCTCTTTCTCGCCTCGTGCACGGAAAATCCGTCCACCATCGAATCGGGACGGGCAAAATAAATATATTCGAAAATACACATCGAAGGCTTTGCGATGTTGCAATGATCTTTGATGGATAAAACGCCGCTCTTCGTGAACACGACGATCTCGCCGGGCAGCACGTCGCGGACGAACTTCGCGCCGACGGAATCGAGCGCGCAAGTCTCCGAAGCGACGACGTACGCGCCGTCCTCCCTCTGCCCGTAGCAGAGCGGGCGGAACCCGTTGGGATCGCGCACGGCGATCATCTTCTGCGGCGACATGATGACGAGGGAATACGCACCCTTGATCTTCTTCATGGCGCGGCCGACCGCCTCTTCTATAGAGCAGGCGTTGATGCGCTCTTTCGTGATGATATAGGAAATGACTTCGGTATCGCTGGTACTGTGGAAGATAGAACCCTGTTCTTCCAGCGCCGTACGCAGTTCGTAAGAGTTGACCAGATTGCCGTTGTGCGCCAGCGCCATGGAACCTTTGATATGCCTTACGACGATGGGCTGCGCGTTCGCCACGCCCTTGCTGCCCGTCGTGCCGTAGCGCACGTGCCCGACAGCCATATTGCCCTCGCCGAGCTCTTCCATGATGCGGGGCGTGAACACGTCGTTGACCAATCCGTCGTCCTTATGCACGCGGAACACGCCGTCGTCGTTGACGACGATGCCCGCCGATTCCTGTCCTCTGTGCTGCAGGGCGAAAAGTCCGTAGTAAGTGAGATGCGCGACGTCGATCTTCTTATCGGAAAATATCCCGAAAACGCCGCATTCTTCGTTGATTTTCGCCACCGTCTTATTCTCCCAGCAAACGTTTCAAAACTTCGTGATAAGCGTTTTCCACACCGCCGAGGTCGCGTCTGAAACGGTCTTTGTCGAGCTTTTCTTTAGTGACGCTGTCCCAGAAACGGCAGGTGTCGGGCGAGATCTCGTCCGCGAGGACGATCGTGCCGTCGCTCGTCTTGCCGAATTCCAGCTTGAAGTCGATGAGTTCGATGTTCGCGCCTTTGAGATAATCGGAAAGCACTTCGTTGATTTTAAGAGAATATTTGGCGATGAGGTCGATCTCCTCCTTCGTCGCCCAGCCCATGGCGAGAATATGATATTCGTTGACCATGGGATCGCCCAATGCATCGTCTTTATAGCAATATTCCAAAACGGTGGAATTGAGTTTCGTACCTTCCGCCACGCCCAGACGCTTTGCCAAAGAGCCGGCGGCGATGTTTCTCACGATGACTTCGAGGGGGACGATCTTCACCTTTTTCACCAGCGTTTCGCGGTCGTTGAGCTCTTCCACGAGGTGCGTGGGAATGCCGTTCTTTTCCAGAAGTTTCATGAGGAAGTTCGTCACTCTGTTGTTGATGGCGCCCTTGCCGAGAATCGTACCCTTTTTCAGCCCGTTGAAAGCCGTCGCGTCGTCCTTATAGGAAACGATGCAGTAATCGGGATTTTCCGTTGCGTAAACCTTTTTCGCCTTGCCTTCGTAAAGCTGTGTCGTCTTTTCCATTTTCGTGTTTCTCCTTAAAAATATATAAAATGTAAAGAATTATTGTCCTTTTATTTTTCAGTTATTGTATTTTTCTTCCACGGCGCGGTTCTTTTCCAGCACTTTCTGGTAAGCCGCCTTGCGCGCCGAGACGAGTTTTTCCTTCAGTTCGACGTCCGACACCGCCAAAATCTGCACCGCCAAAAGGGCGGCGTTTTCCGCGCCGTCGATAGCGACGGTCGCCACGGGAATGCCGGAGGGCATCTGCACGGTGGACAAAAGCGCGTCCAGCCCGTCGAGCGTGGAAGACTTGACGGGGATACCGATGACGGGAAGGGTGGTGTTCGCCGCGATGCTGCCCGCAAGGTGCGCCGCTTTCCCCGCCGCCGCGATGATCGCGCCGAAGCCGTTCTTTTCCGCATTGACGGCGAAATCGTGCGCTTCCTGCGGCGTCCTGTGCGCCGAGTAAACGTGCATTTCATAAGGCACGCCGAAATTCTTCAGCGTGTTTGCCGCTTTTTCGAGTACGGGCAGGTCGCTGTCGCTGCCCATGACGATACCTACTTTTTTCATATATGCACTCCTTTTGCAGCCCGCCGCCGCGCTTGACGCGGAGCGGAAATTTACGGAAAAATATAAAAGGGCAGTCCTTAAAAAAGAACTGCCCAGTCGGTCGACGAATTGCGTTTTTCCGCTCCCCCGCGGTCGCCCGCTTGCCGCCCGAAAAGACGGTTTACCGACAGTTGCGAAAAACGATGAGTTGTATTCGAGCCGCGCCTTAAAGCTTTTCGGCAAGTTCACTGATATTGTAACAAAATAAGACGCGATAGTCAACTAAACGCACCCATCTTTTTTTTATTTTCCGCATAACGTTTTATAAAAATTTTGATGAATTTCGCAAAATTTATTGACATTTCTTTCCAACGGGTGTATAATCATAATCACCAAGATAGTTTGAAGTTCAAACTAATCGGGTTTTCAAGGTTTTTTTCAGTGGAATTAAAGGAAAAATTCAACGCATTTTTCGTAAAGTGCTTCAATAATATACTTAAAAACGAAAAGGAAATGATACAAGGCATCGACAAGACCCTGTCCTTGACGGAAATACACGTCATCGAGGCGATCTTCAACGCGAAGGAAAACAACACGTCCAAATCCGTGGCGGAAACTTTGCGCGTATCGCCGGGCACGCTTACGACCTCGGTCAACACGCTGTGCCATAAAGGTTACGTCGTCAAGGAAAAAGATGCAGCGGACAAACGGATTGCCCGTTTATCCCTTACGGAAAAGGGACTGCGCGCCAACGAAGTACACACACGCTTTCACGAAGCGATGATCGATTCCATATTGAAAAACTCCGACGAAAAAGAGGCTGAAATTCTGGTTTCGGCTTTGGAAAAAATCCAAAACTTTTTAGGAGATTTCAATTTTGAAAATTAAATTCGTAACGGATTCTTCGGCAGACCTCCCCAAAGAAGTTGCCGAAAAACTCGATGTAACGATAATCCCCATGGAGCTTTCTTTCGGAAGCGACATTTACGTAGACAACGTGACGATCTCGAACGAGGAATTTTACGAAAAACTGAGATCGTGCAGGGAACTTCCCAAGACCAGCCAGATCAACCAGTTCGCATTCGAAGAAGTATTCGCCCCTTATAAGGGTACGGATACGCTGGTGGTGGCGATCCTCATCTCCTCCGGAATGAGCGCGACCATCGAATCGGCAAAGCGGGCGAAAGCCGAACTCGGCATGGACAACGTTTTAATCGTAGACAGCGGTTTGGTTACCTTCGCTTTGGGCACTTTCGTCATCGAGGCGGCAAAAGTCGCCGAACAAGCCGAAAGCGCGGCAGATTTAGAAGAAAAACTCGAAAAACTGCGTTCCCGTATCAAACTTTACGCTTACGTGGACGATTTGAAATATTTGCGCTACGGCGGCAGGCTGTCCGCGGCGAGCATGCACATTGCAAACATGCTGCGTATCCACCCCGTCATAACGATAGACAAAAAGGTGGACGTGGTTTCCAAACAGATAGGCGTGGCGAAATGCCTGCGCTATCTCATCGATAAAGTGAAAGAAGAGGCGGATTTATCCTATCCCCTGTACTTCGGAAATTCCGATTGTCCCGAACGGGCGCTGGCGTTTGAAGAACGCCTGCTTGCCGAGGTGAACGGCGCCACGCCGTACCCCGTCATGGCACAGCTCGGGCCGACGGTCGGCACCCACGCGGGCCCCGGTTGCTTGGGAGTCTGTTTCGTGGCAAAAGAAAATTAGCTCACACTATCCTCACCATAAATGACAATACGCAGGGCGGCGCAAACGGCGTCGCCCTGCGTATTT
>CASETU010000115.1 GCA_949290895.1 uncultured Bacillota bacterium | reverse complement strand
TTGCCGCCCCGCGCCCTTTTTTCGATTTCAATTTATCCCGCGTCCCCCCTTAACAGTTCGTCCCGCCACAAAAAGTACCGTTTATAAAAAACGCGCTCCCGCCGTAACGGGAGCGCGTTTTATTATATCTTCAACAGGCGCGTTTTTCAGCGCAAAAATCTTTCAGCCGAGCGCGGTAATCTTCACGCGCCGTATTTAGCGAGCATTCTGATAAGGCAAGACAGCTTTTCGTTGACCGCGGAGAGCGGCACGTCCTCCTTTTCCATGCCCGCGAGGGCAAATTCCAGCTCGTTTATCTTGTTTCTGTCGGAAGCGGACAAATCGAAATAAGAAAGCCGTTCGATAACGCTTTTCGCGTGGGAAATGGAAAGGCTTTTTTTGACGTCGGCTTCCGAGGAAAATTTCGGCGCGGCGAGCGCGCTGGTTTCGTGCAGCGTATCGGCGGGAACGGGCGATTTCAACTTTTTATCGAGAGAGCGGACAAACTCCCGCACAGGCGCGTCGTCTTTCGCGGCGCGCACCGCAAAAGAGCGCAATACGCCGGTAAGAAGGCATACCAAGGAAAGGTCGACCGCGGTGAGAAGCACCGCGCCGTCGACATTGCCCGCAGCATACAAAAACGCGCACTGCAGCGACGTGAACGCACCGCCGAAGTAAAAGAACGGACGTTTGTTCTTCAGAAACAGAAACAACACGAAAAACGCAAGTATCAGCGCGTTTGCCGCGATGACGGAAGCAGCGGACGAAACGGAAGCGAACAGCGCGAACCCGTCGATAAATTCTTCCAGCATATAATACACCTCTTTTTTGTTATTCGGTAATATTTTTACACTTTGCGGAAGTCGAATTACGTCGTTCTTTGCCAAAAGCCGTCCGAAAAAGTCTTATTTTTTTGAAATCTTACATTTCGATAAGCTCCGCCTGCGCCAAAGAAAACAAATACACTTTTTCCACGCGGAGCGACAGCGCCTTTTCCACCGCGTATTTATAAAGCGAAAGCTGTGCGGCGTAGGTCTTTTTGAGCGACGGAGCGTCCTTTTTGGAGTATTTGTAATCGACGAGCACGGCGCTCTCGCCCTTTACCGCCAAAAGGTCTATGATACCCTGCAACAGAATGTCGCCGCCATCCAGCCCGCAGAGCTTTGCGGGCACTTCGGCGGTAAAGAACTGTTCGCGATACAGCTTGAACCCCTCGAACGCGCCGAGCAGTCCGCTCGCGAATATCCTTTCCAGCGCGGGAACGGATAAGAGCGATTGTTGCTCAAAAGAGAGCGCGCCCGATTCGACCTGCCGCGAAATTTCGCTTTGCGCGTCCTTTGCGGAAAAGTCGAGGTTTTCCATAAACTTATGCATGGCGATGCCGCGCTCGGTGGTGATTTCCTCGTCGAGGATAAGGTAGTTCATCGGCTCGTCCTCGTTTCGCGCCGCCGCGGCGGTGACCGAAGTTTTGAGCTTTAACAGCGTATCTGCTTTGTAAGGATAGACAAAGGAAAGATTTTGCCTGATGCGCTCTTCCAGCTTTTCGTCGCTCTTGCCGACGAACACCTTGCCGATATCCCGCGCCGCGCCCTTTTCCCCCTCCGCGCTTTCGGTAAAGGGAATTTTGGGCGGCAGAAAATCGGCGTATTTATCGGCTTCGGCGATATCCTTTCCGCTCGGCGCGGAAGTCCCCACGAGATGCAACGCGTATTTCGCGCGGGTCAGCGCGACGTAAAAGAGGCGCAGTTCTTCTTTGACGGTCTCCTCGCGGATACGGTTTTTGAGGAATTTACGCAGCACCGTATCGCCGCAAACGCGCCGCTCATCGTCGAAATACTGCACGGCGAACCCGTAATCCCGCGAGCGCAGCACCTTTTCCGTGCTGTCGGTAAAGTTGAATTTTTTATCCAGCCCCGCGAGAAAAACCACGGGATATTCCAGACCTTTAGAGGCGTGTACCGTGAGGATTTTTACCGAATCGGCGCCAGCCGCCTCGCTGAGTTTGATGTCTTTCGGTGCGTTTTCTATCCGCCGCAGAAAATCACGCACGGAAAAGTTTTCCGCCGCGACGACGAACCGTTCGACGCGGCGCATCTTGCCGTCGCCCTCAAAGGACGCCGCCACGCGCAGTTCAAGCTCGGTATCGTTGAGCGCCGCGCGGAGCACGTCCGCCGCGCTCGCCTGCGCGGAGTAGAGCCTGAGTTTCTTCATATACGCGTCGAAAGCGCGGAGTTTTTCTCCGAGCGCCCCCTCGCTTTTCAGTGCGATCGAATAGGCTTCGTAAAACGTGCGGTCGGGATTTTCCGTAAACGCCGCGTCTTTTTCCGCCTCCGCGCGGATTGCGGCGAGCTCCTCGTCGGTAAACGCGTATAAATTTTTCAGCGCGGAGCAAAGCGGCACGTCCTGACGGAAGTTGTCCGTCAGATGCAAAACGTCAATTAGCGCGCGTATCTCCGCGTAATCGGCAAGGCTGCCCGCCTCCGCCTCGGCGGGAATCCCGCGCCGCAAAAGCTGTTTGACCAGCCGCTCGCCGAAAGCGCCGCGGCTGCGGAGGAGCACCGCTATATCGCCGTACCCGACGGAGCGAAGACTGCCGCTTTCCGCGTCGAAATATTCTTTGCCGATCTCCTCTTCGATGAGGTCCGCTAAAAAGTTGCCGAGGGCAAATTCCTCGCTTTGCGCGTTTTCCTCCAGAATGTCATAGACACGCGGTTCGGCTTGCTCGCGCTTTTTCTTTTCCGTAACCAGCACGTCTAAGGAAAATCTGCCTTCGTGTTCTTTATACTGTTCGCCGCCGCAAAGGCGGGACGTACCCGCGTAATCGACGCCAGAAAATCCCTTTTTCATGCAGTGATCGAAGATGTAATTGACGTTTTTTATCACCGCGGGCGCGGAGCGGAAGTTCGTATTGAGATACTTCACCCTGCCGAACGCCGCAAGCTTTGTTTCCTTTGCGGCAAAGAGGGCGCTGTTGCAGCCGCGAAAACCGTAAATGCTCTGTTTCAGGTCGCCGACCATGAACAGGTTGCCGTCCGACACGGCGTCGAAAATGCGCTCCTGCACGCCGTTCGTGTCCTGATATTCGTCGGCAAACACGTATTTATAGCGCGAACGGACTTCCCCGCGCACACCGTCGTTTTGCATAAGTTTTAGCGTTAAGTGTTCGAGGTCGCTAAAGTCCGCGACGTTTTCCTCCCGCTTGACGAGGGCGTATCTTTCCAAAAAGCTTTCGCATAAAAAGACGAGGACGTCGGTATGCGCTTTGCAGGAAAGAAGTTTTTCCCGCTCTTCCTCTTTCGTGCCGAGCTGAGACGCGTCCTCTATGATTTTGTTGAGTTTTTTCCTCTCCTCGCTCATGCGCGCCTTGATGAGCGCGCCGCTGTCCGTTCCGCAGGCAAAACCGATGCGCGGCAAAAGTTTGCCGTCCGTCCTGTGCGAAAAACAAAATTCCGCAAAGATACGCGCGCACGTTTCCCCTTTTTCTTCGCCGAGAGCGTGTAATTCGTCGGCAAAACGCCGATACGTTTCCCCACATTTTTCGTAGCGTGCGAAAAGCGCGCGGGAAACCTCGCCGTAAAAATACTCCGCCCGCTCCGCCGTATAATTTTCCGCGCTCTTTTCCAGCGTGGCGAACGGGTCGGCTTCCGACAGCGCGAAGTCGCAAAGCGAAAGCACGATCTCTTTGAGTTCCTTATCCTTGCGCCGCCGCGCGTGCCGATCGATAAGCAGGGCAAAGTGCGCGTCGCCCGCAGTGTAGAGTTCTTCGAAAAGCTCGTCTATCGCGCGGTTTTTGAGCTCCGCCGCCCGCGTTTCGTCGGCAATTTCGAAATCCTGCGAAATCCCCGCCTCGAAAAAATACTTGCGCAGCAGTCTGCCGCAGAAAGCGTGCACCGTGCAGATATCCGCCGTGTAAACTTCCGCAAGCTGGACTTTCAGTTTTTGGTTGCCCGCAGAAATTTCTTTGAGCATGGCACGGAGCAGTTTTTCCTTCATCTCCGCCGCCGCCTTTTCGGTAAAGGTTACGGCGAGGATTTCGCTCACCCGCGCCTTGCCCTCCACGATGAGCCTTATCAGGCGGCGTATCATCGTAAAGGTCTTGCCGCTCCCCGCCGACGCCGACACCAAAAGGTCGCCGCCGTCGTGATAAACGACTTCCGCCTGTTCTTTTTTAAGTTCCATTTTCTTCCTCCCCGCCTGCCTTTTTCACCGCCTCGGCAAAGGTGTTTGCCCGTACCGTGTCCTCGCTGCGCTCCTCTTTCGAGCCGTCCGCAAAAAACGCGCACATGCCCTTATACGCGCAGTAGTCGCAGGTATCTTTGTACGGCGAGGCGACGATGACCCCCTCGTCCAGCCGCTCGGCGCCTTTCTTGGCGATGAGCAGGGCGTATTTGAGATAAGCGTCCATCTGCTCGCGGCTCAAAAGCCTGCCGCCGCCGAACTTGAGTTCTCCGTCTTTTTTCACCGATACCTGAATGCCCGTAAGCTCGCTTTCGGGGTGTTCGAGGCTGAGATTCTTATCCGCCGCGAATATCACTTCCGGCTCGCCGAGGGTATGCCCGAAAAACTCTTCCTTTTCGTCGTTTTCCCCGTAAAAGTCCTCCCCGACGTTGCAGTAGTATAATCCTGCGGGCTTATGATCCTTCAAAAAAGCGTTCATGTAAAGGTATATCTGAATGTCCTTACCCACGAAAAGGTCCTTGTCCGCCTTGCTGAAAGAACCCGTTTTATAATCGACGATGCGGATATAATCGTCCTTTTTGTCGATGCGGTCGACCTTTCCCTCGATATAATACTTTTTGCCGCCCGCGCCGATCTCGATGGCTTTGTATTTATCGCCTTTCCTGCCGAACCACACTTCCTGGCCGAAAAACTTGAAATCGGAATTTTTATACTGACGGTAAATGCGCACGCAATAGCGCGTCGCCTCCCCCTTCATGCGCTCCAAAAGGTTTTTGCCCGACGCGCTTTCGTCGAGCCGCGCGTATTTTTCCTCTTCCGCCAGCTTTTGCGCCAGACCCGCCGCAAAAGTTTCCGCCTCGCTCTCGGTCGCGAACTTTTCCGCCTGCGGCGCGAAAAGTTCAAACACCGCGTGGAAAAAGTTGCCGATTTCGGTGGGGGCGTCCCCCGTTTTCCGTTCCTTAAGCCCGATAACGTTGCTCAAAAAATTGCGGTACGGGCACGCGTAATACGCCTGCAAAAGCGACGCGGTGAGCTTGCCGTTTTTCAGCACGACGTCCTTTTGTTCCAGCCGCACGGCGATCTCGCTGTTGGCGCTTTGCAGCATGGCATCCGCCGCGTCGCGCTCCCGTCCTTTCGTCAGCCGATAATACGCCGACGCCGCCGTCATGTCGCATTCCCCCTCCCTGAACGCGTTGATCTGCCGCGCGAAAGCCTTTTGCGACTGCGCGGGCGTGAGATAACGCATAGCGTCCAGCTTGGCGCGGTTTTCCGCACTCGCGCCCGCATAATACGCTTTCAGGAGCGGAGCGGTGAGCGGTTCTATCGGCTTGCCTTTCCATGAAAACATCGCGGAAAAATACGCGAAAATTTCGCTTTTGAGCTGCGGTTTTCCGTTTTCGCCGACGACTGAACAGGATAGATACAGCCTTTCGGAAAACGCCGCCGCCGCGAGCGCGACGTTCTCCCGCTCGCGGCGGTTGACGGCGGAAATTTTGGGTTCGACGTATACCTTCAGCGTTTCCAGCTTTTCGAGATCCGCGTCGGTAAGCATCGCCACGTCGCTCTTTACGGAGGGGATATCGCTCGTCAGTCCCGCCAGGAAAAGCGTTTTCGCCCGCACCAGCCGCGTTTCGCGAAAGTTTCCCACGTATACCGCGTCGGCATACTGCGGGAGCACGGAAATCTCGTCCGCGGCGAACCCGCTTTGCAAAATGCCGCAAAACTCGTCCGCGTCCGTCACGTAACCGCATAAAATTTTATCCGTCTCGTCGAGCGCTTCCTGCAGTTTTCCCATTCCCTGTTCGGTGAACGCCGCTTCCTGCAAATATCCGGCATCTTCATACGCTTTTGCCAGCTTTACCGCGTTCTCCCGCACTTCAAATATGTCAAAGGCCGCGCGGATCGCCGCAGTAAATTCTTCCGCACGCATACGGCGTTTCATCAAAGCAAACGCCTTTGCGATCTTTCCGCGGGCGACCTCGTAAGCGTCGAAATCCTTTTCCTCCTTTCCGTAACGGAAAGGGCGGAAGAGCATGGAACGGGAATACCCGTAGCGCAATATGTAGTTTTCCAACCCGTCGGCAAAGTCCGTATCGGGAAACGCCAACGGGTTTTTGATAAGCGCGAGCATATCGCCGAGCGCATACCCGCGGCGGAACGCCGTGACGAAGTCCAGCGCGAATTTTGCCGCGGCGTGTTCTTTTAAAGTGCGTTTTTCGTCGAGAAAATACGGTATTTCGTATTCCCCGAAAACTTTTTTTACGACGGAGGGCGAACAGCTGCCCAGGGCGAGTTCCGCCTCGAAATAGCGCATTTTACCCGCGATGACGTCCCGTTTGATGACGGAGGCGATGTGTTCGAGCTCTTCGGTCACGGACGACGCCTCGTAAAGAAAAATATTATCCGCCTCCTTCCTATCGCAAACGAAAGCCGCGGGATTGAAGAGATTTTCCAGCACCGTTTTTGCCGCGCCCGTTTCGCCGCCGAGGCGGACGATCTCCGTTTCCGCTCCCACCTCTTTCGCCGCGCGAAGAAAAGAACGCACCGCCTCCGAAGTGTAGACGAATTCGTTATCCCCATCCACGAGATACCCCGTGACGGAGCGGGCGTGCAGCATGAAGGATTTCAGCACTTCCGTTTCCTGCCGCGTAAAGGAAGAATACGCCGCGACGTAAACGTCGGCGTCCGAAACGGCGCTTTTCGCCAAAACGGGCAGCTCTTCCAAATAATTGTTCTGATCCTTGTATTTTCCCGCGATCTCCTCTTCGTACGCCGCATATAAAAACGCGATGTCTTTCAGCTTGTCCTTTAAAAGCCCGTCGGACTCTTCCGCCGCGGTTAAAAGCTCTTGTACGCTCACTTTCGCGCTCTTTAACTGCGCGATACATTCGTACACCGCCGGCGCGAGAGATTTTTTGCGCGAACGGCCGAGCAGGGCGAGCCCGCCTTCGCTCTGACCGATGATCTTCCGCAAAAGCATGACGGAGCCTTCCTTGCTCAAAAGCTTTTCAGGCTGGAAGAGCGTTTTTAAAAACTTGCGCATGGAAAAAACGCGCGTGTTGAACGTGCCCCCCGCTTTTTTGGCGATGGCGCGTTCGGTGATGAGCGTCGCCTTTTCTTCCGTGAATACGTAATTTTTTCCCTCGAGCCCCCGCGCGCGTTCGCCGACGTCGTTACCAAGCGCTTCGATGAGCGAGCAGTAACTCGGAGCAATGTATAATTTCAACATATTTTTATTGTAACATATTTGCGGATATTTTGTTTATCTTTTTTCTTTTATTTTACATTTTTCATCTTTTGTGCTATAATACTCGAAAAAGTATTCTCGCGAAGCATCAGCTTCTAAGTATAGGGAGAGCGAATGAAAAAATTCTGGTTGAAAGCCGTCGCGTTATGCCTCGGCGCGCTCGTGCTGACGGGCTGTTCGGCGGAAGGCGGCTGCAACGGCTGCGCGCCGACAAACAAACTTGCGTTCACGTCGAACTGGACGGGCGATAAACAGTATCACGACGAATTTAAGGAAACCGCCGTCTACGACGTTGTGTACCGCGACGATTACAGAGTCTCCACGGGCGAAACGGAAACCGACTATTCGGCACAGAAAAGCAACGAATATACCGTGGTTTACGGCGAAAACGGCACGGCGAAAGGCGGCTATACGACGACGGTGGAGGCATTGCAAGCACTTCCCTCCGACATCGGCGTTACGGTAAGCGATACCGATCTTTATAAAATCACCACATCGCTGACGTTGCCCGTCACTTACAACATCATCGATACGAACAAGTCGTACACCTTTACCGACACCATTACTTCCACGGCGTATTTCCGCTCCCATTCGAGCTCGCTTTCGCCGATTTACAGCGTGAAATCGTACGACACCACTCAGCTTGTCAACAACAAGGACGGCGCTTATATCGTACGCTACGTTTACGAAACGAAGATAGACTGGGTGACGAACGGCAACAAAGCGGCATTGACCGTAACCGACAAGACCGACAGCGTGACGCCGGTATATACCGACGACGACGCTTACCGCCTGACGGCTGTGGAAAATTATTCGGGGCAGATCAAATACACCGAAGGCACGGTTCTCGATAACGAAACGCTGCTGTTCTCCATACGCGGGCTTACGCTTTCTTCCTCCTTTACGACCACGTTAAAGACCCTCGACACCGCTTATAAGAGCGTGCAGTCCATTGCCGTAGCGAGCAAACGCACGGTCAACGTCACCGACGCATGGACATTAAACACGCAAAACACGGCGGGCGAATGGGTCGAACAAGAATACGCATCTTCCGCGACGTATCTGACGACGCTGAACCGTTCCGATTCCAAATACACAGGACAGGCGAAACACTGTTATTATCAATTGACCAAAGCGGAAACGACGGAAGAATCGGAAGAAAAAGCGGAAGACGGCGACGCGGGCAAGACCAACGCGCGCGCATTCCTTATCAAAATCGTGGAACCGCTGCCCAACAAGCTCGGCGCGCTGGAATACCGCCTGAGCACCGTACACGTAACGGAAAAATAACAAATACGGATTATGCCTCGGAACAAAGTGCCGAGGCATTTTTTTGACCGCGTTTTACACCCTTTCATATCGCGGCTTTTATAAAATTATACTCTCTGTTTTCCGCAAGCTATCCTATCATATAAACGGCGCGCCCCGACAAAAAGTCGGGACGCGTCTGTTATCCGTTTTTCTATTTTTTTCCTTCCGCCGCAGCGCGGCGGAAGGAAAACGTTTTTACAATATGGTGACGGTGCCGTCTTCGGAAATTTCCAGCGTGTCCCCCGTTTTCACGGTATTCAAAAACTCATCGCCTAATTGATCGATGGCGATGACGGGAGAATTTTCCCAAATCCGCGCCAAGACGATGCCGCTCGCCGCAAGGGAATCGATATGCTGGGAAAAGAGAAACGCCGCGGGATTGATCTTCATGGAGCAAATCGTCTGAATGACCAATCCGCCCGTCGTGGAGCCGATGGTGATGGGCAGACACAGCGCCTTGCCCGTGATGTTCTTTTCATAGATATCGGGATTGTTCTGGTCGGACGCGAAAACCTGTTTGGAATTTTTCAGCGCGCTCTTCTGAAAGGTCGCCAACGTGTTGACGCCCTGGTGCGAAACGACCGCCTCGCCCTTCCATGTTCCGCCCGCAAGCACTCTGCCTTTAAACTGTTTCATTTTATTTGCCCTCCTTTACGCCGGTGATCTTTTTGAGGATTTCCTCGTCCTTATAGTACCGCGCCGCGGAGTAGGTGCGGAGCTTGTTGCTGTTGGTCATGATGCGGTGCATTTTTGTCAGCGGATTGTTGGTGTACATGAGCGGACAAATCGAAGTGAGCGTCGCGCCCGTGGCGACGAGCTCCGCATATTTTTTCGTCTGTTTGAATTTCGCTACAACGTCGGGCGCGGAAGTGAGCACCGTGCGCACGGCGACTTTCTTCCTGCCGGCGGCTTTGAGCGACGCAACGATCTTATCCGTCCAGTCGCAAAGCTGCGAATAGGTCAGGTGCGGACAGCCGATAAAACAGAGGTTGCCTTCCTTTTCCTTATTCTTCCACATGACGGGATAACTCTTATAAATGCGTTCGAGCTCGGCATCGTCGATGACGTATTCTTTGCAATTATCCGCAAGGAGTTTTTCGCCCAGACGCTTTGCTTCCGGCGTGAGTGCGTCGATATGATACAAACCCACCGCGCCGTTGGACGCCGTCGCCGCGCCGAAATCTTTCAAATAGGCTTTCGCGTCGTCGGTAAGTTCGTTGCCGAGGAATTTATCCAGCCCGTAAACGTAAGGCACGTCCTCCATGACCTTCATGCCGATGGCGCTGCCGAGGATCTGCGCCTCGGGTTTTTTCGTGGTCTTGACGTAAACCTTCCACGTCGCCTTGCGCCCCTCGTCGGTCAAAAGCCCGAAATACGGCACATAGCCCACGATGGAGCCGAACAAGTCGAGCATGCCGCTGTTGCGGTTACAGCGCGCGCCGAGAACGGAGTTCGCATACACCACCGCGCTCGATTCCGCCCAGGAAAGCACATCGCCTTCCTTCGGCTGGTTGCCGACTTCGTCGAGATAGCAAGCGCAGGTAAACTTACTGCTGCCCGTAAGCCCCACTTTGCGGAGCTGCTTTTCATACATTTCCTGTTGAGAATACAGTATTTTGTTAAAGACCAGCTTTTCGAGGAAGTTGCACTTCACATTGTCGTAATCGAGGGGACGCGGGTCCACGGAGAATCCGCCTTCCGCCTTTACGCCGCCCGCAATGAGCTTGTCCATCGTGGAAAAAAGCGGTTTTAAAAGCCCGATGCCGAAACTCGTGACCAAATGCCCCTGTTTATGCGTGACGGGCACGAGTTTTTCCGCGCCGAAAATGTCGCCGAACATCACGAGCGTTTCCATGACTTTCGCCTTGACTTCGCCCTCTTTGCCGTCCAGAATGGCCTGTTGTTCGGCAGTCAGCTGCATTTTGTATTTGTTCATTTTTCGTTTACTCCTTTTCTTGTCCTGAAAAAATTTTCAGCTCGTATATATTGTATCATTTTGTCGCGCCGAATTCAACGGTTTTTCAAAAAAAGTCAGTTTCCGACAGGTTAAATAACGGTAAATTCCATACATACGGAACTTTTTTGTCTATTTTCGTACCGAAAAGCAACAATAACGATTATCCGAAAAAAGAAAAACGCCTTGCGGCGTTTTTTTGATTTAATATAAATACTGTCGGACGATCTTCTGCATTTCCTCCAGCTTTTTGTAAATATCCGCGGCGAGCGTGAGCTGACAGCGGGCGCGGTCGAGATTGTGCCCGGGATAATGCGTCGTAAAGTATTGATCGCCGTTGATATAATCGGTCAAAAACCGAACGGCGAGCTCCACCGTCATCGAATAGACGCCCAGCGAAAGGGTATCCGCCTCGATATTGCTGAGCCGCCCTTTCAGCGTGCCCGCAAACCCCTTCGTCAGCGCGCGGTATTTATCGAGATTGAAGGAAACTTTTTCAAGGTCGGGTTCGTCCTCGGCGGCGTTGCTGCAGATAAAGCGCGCCGCGTCCCCGAAATCGTATGCGATGAGCCCCGGCATAACGGTATCGAGATCGATGACCGCAAGCGCTTTTTTCGTTTCCTTGTCGAAAATGACGTTGTTGCTCTTCGTATCGTTATGCGTCACGTGCAGGGGGATTTCCTTATTCTGCGCCAACAGCGATAATTTACAGGCGAGCGTTTCGTGCGCGCGGCATGCCTCGATTTCCGCCGCGACCTTATCTACGCGATCCTCCGCGTCCACCATCACCGCCTCGTAAAAGGCGTCGTAGCGGCGGCATGTGTTGTGAAAATTCGGAATGGAAACGTATAAAGACGACGCGTCGTAATCGATGAGCCAGCGCTGAAATTCCCCGAAAGCCTTTCCCACTTCCTCGATGACGTTTTCGTCCTCCGCCTCGTTATACACGTCGGCGTCGATGAACCCGTAGGCGCGCCAGTAATTGCCGTCCTCGTCCACAACGTAATTTTTTCCGTCCGCCGTCTTGGCGTAACGGAGCACCCTGCGTTCGGGATCAATGCCCTTTTTAAGCATCTTCGCGCGGATAAATTCCGTCACGCTCTCGATATTTTTCATGATTTTATCGGGGCGCTTGAACACCGATTTGTTCACGCATTGCACCAAATATTTCGCCTCTTCGCCGTCCTTTTCGTAAACGACCATGTACGACTTGTTGATGATGCCGTTGTTGATGCGCTCGCAGGAAAGATATTTCCCCCCGATATTAAAACTTTCACAGATTTCCCTTAAAGTCATCCTTTCTCCCTTTAAATAAATATGCCCGTTTTTCACAGGCATACGTAAATTTAATTGAGGTAAAATTCAGGCGTTGAAAATGTCGTAGTAGGAATCGCCCTTGTACCCGACAGACTTTCCGATTTTAGGATCGTACATCGTGAATACCGAACCGACGATATTCGCGCCGCTCTTTTTAAGTTCCGCAACCGCTTCCTTCACCTGCGAGCGGTGCGTCTTGCCGTAAGCGACGAGGAAAATGGTCGCGTCGGTAAGCGGCGACACGTGCAGATAGTTTGCCGACTGCAAAACGGGCGACATATCTACCAAAATGACGTCGTATTCCGAACGGAGTTTTTTGAGCGTATCGTGGAATTTTTCCGAGATGAGCACCAGCGAAGGATTCGCCACCTTGCCGCCGCGGGAAAACACGTCTACGTTGTCATACTGCGTATGATGGATAACGTCCTTTAATTCCGCCTGCCCGAGCATAAATTCGTTCAAGCCCACTTCGCCGTCCACATTAAACATCTTATGCGACTTGGCACGCAAAAAGTCAAGGTCTATGATGAGAACTTTTTTATTGTTCATGCCGAGCAGCACCGCAAGGTTTGCCACGACCGTAGTCTTGCACTCGCCCGCGACAGAACTTTCCACCTGAATGATCTTATTTTTTCCGTCCTCGATCAAAAACAGCACGTTGTCTTTCAGCCTGCCGTAACCTTCCAGCTTGCCTGCAAATTCCGGCTTATCCACAAAAATACTTCCCACAGCGGGAGAAAGCTTCATTTTAGCCATTTTTTCCGTCTCCCCCTTCCGTATTCACATCATTCAAGAACGCGAACACCTGCGTGCCCGTAACGCGTTCCAACTCTTCTTTCGTCTTGAGCGTGTCGTCGAGAAGATATCTTAAGAGCACGACCAAAACCGCCGCGATCACGCCGATGATTACGGCAAGCACCACCGTCATTTTGGAACCGCCGTTCATGACGCAGGGAATGTTTTGCGCATCCGCCATATCCGTTATGTTATCCACGAACGTGATATCCGTAGTCATGCGGACATAAACGGGCTTTCCCTTATCGTCGATGGTTTCGACGATTTCCTTTTCCGCCATGGATATCGCCATGACTTTTGCCCGCGCCAGCTCCGGCGTAACGTCGGTATAGGAAATATACATGAAATAATTATTTCCCGATTCGTCATAGGAAACGCTCACGCCGCCCTTGGAGATCGTACCCGTGTTGGACGTATCGTAAATCTCCTGCGCGCGGGAAATCACGACTTCCTGCTTGCAGAACCCCGCGATCGTGGGGATCATTCTCGAGGTAGCCGTCAAATCGTTATAGATGTTGGAATCCGAACTCGTCTCCTCGTTCTTACATATCACGATCATGCTTCTCGTCGCGGTATACGTCGTCTTGCGCGTCATGTAATAGACCATGCCGATCACCGTCGCGATGACGATGATGGCGACGATCAGAAAAATATTCGCGCGAATGATCAAAAGCAGCTGTCTGAAAGTTATGCCTCCGCCGCCCGAATACTGATTGTTTTCTTCCATTCTTCATCCTCACAGAACTTAATTTAACAAACGCGCGCCGAAGACCGTATTGCATGCACGGCCGACGCTGCTTTGTTACAGTATAACATACTTATTCTTAATAAACAATTGATTTTTCGACAAAATCCGAAAATTGAAAAATTCTCAATCAATCGTTTACCGTTTATCATTTGAACAAAACTTTGCTGTTTATGCCTTTGATCATGCCGAGTTTGCCCGAAAGCGCGTTGATGACTTCCGCCGAAGCGCGCAAAACGACGCTGATGACGGCAGTTTGCTTGTCTTTAAAAGGTATGCCCAATCTGCCGACGATATATTCTCTGTTTTCATGCAGAAGTTCGTTGACTCTTTCCGTTTTATCGAAATCTTCCACGATGATGGCGATAACGCCGATTTTTTCTTCCATATTTTTTCTCCGAATAAATTTATTATATCATATTGTATTATGAAAAACAACTGTTTGTAATTGCAAATGTCGAAATTTGTATATTCGCACACGATTCCGAGGACGATTTTTTTACCTTCATCGGCTTGACAAACCCGCCCGACATGTTATAATGAATTAAAAGACATATTAGGTGGAAAACATGGACCTGAAAGAAACATTGCAGCGCATGCGCGACGGACGGGTATACTACTGTAACAGCGAAGAACTGATGCAAAAGCAACTCGAGCGCATGGAGATCATTTACGATTACAACGCCTCCCGCCCCTTAGAGCAAGCCAAGCGCGCCGCGCTTTTAAAGGAAATTTTTGCCGAGATCGGCGAAAACGGCTATGTGGAACCGCCGCTGCGCGCCAACTGGGGGTTCAATACCCACATCGGCAAAAACTTTTACGCGAATTTTAACCTTACGCTGGTAGACGATACCGATATATTTATCGGCGACAACGTGCTCATCGGCCCGAACGTAGTGCTCGCTACGGCAAATCACCCCGTCCGCCCCGACATCAGGAGCAAAGCCGCGCAGTATAACCTGCCCGTGCGCATCGGCAACAACGTGTGGCTGGGCGCGGACGTCGTGGTGGTGCCCGGCGTGAGCATAGGCGACAACACCGTCATCGGCGCGGGGAGCGTCGTTACGAAAGACATTCCCGCCGATTGCGTGGCGTTCGGAAACCCCTGCCGCGTTCAAAGAAAAATTTCCGAACGCGATATGCTCTATTACCATAAAGACCGCAAGATCGACATGGAAAATTTATAAATTATCCGCGACATCTTTTAAAAGCTTTTTTATTTGCGGCACTCCCGCCGCAAATAAACGAAAAAAACGCTTACGTCCGCCCGAAAATCGGGCGGACGTTTTTAATAAAATGCAAAATTTTACGCATTTGCCCGTAAATCGCGCAAATATATTTTTCGGCCGCGCACAAAAACAAAGCGTTTCAAAAGGCGGGAAAATGACGCAATTTTATTCAGTCCCACGCCTCGGAATCCTTTATGTCCATCGTCTTGCCGCACTTCGGGCAGGCAAGCGGCGGCAGCTCGCCGTCGGCGGACACGAACTCCAAATCGGCTTTACGGCACTTTTCGCAGCGGTATATATGCTTATATTCCTCGCCGTTTTCGCCGCGCACGAAAATTTCCGGCAAATTCTGCAGATCCCCGCAATACGGACAACGATAGATCGCGCGGCGCGCCAGCACCTGCGGGTTTTCCAGCGAATCGTAAAATTTTTTTATCTTTCCGCCGAGCTTGCCCGAAAGGATATCCCTTTGCGCCTGCTCGGGCACTTCGAGCCCGAAAAAACCGATGCCGAGCTTGATTTTCTTGTTGAAACCGCACCCGCCGCAATGCAGATGATACGTGACGCCCATGCTCAGAAAAGCTCCTTGTAAAGCGCTATGTTGTCGAAAGAGGGCTTATACTTCCCGTCCTCTATTCCGTGCACGATTTCCACCGTACGGGCGTTAAAGGGCGTTTTTACGCCGTATTTCGCGCCGTATTCCACGACCACGCCGTTGATAAAGTCGATTTCGCACTTCTTGCCGTTCCTCAAGTCCTGCAGCATGCTGGAAATGAGCGAAGAATGCTTTTTCATCGCCACGGGAATGAGCGCGAAAGACACGGCTTTTTTAAACGGGTTATTATAATCGAACAGCTTGTCTATCTTGTGCCCCTGCACGGGTTCTATGACGATACCCGCCGCCTTCGCCACGTCGATACATTCTTTGATGATGCGCTGAGCGACCTTGCGCGAAGGCTTTTTCTTCGCCACTTCGCCGAACGTGCCGCCCGTCACCGTGGAAAGCCCGGAAAAAGCGCTGTTGATGAGCAATTTCGACCAACGAGCGCCCATAAAATTATTTTCGATAACGACTTTGCCCATCAGCGAAAAGAGCTTTTCCACGTCCTTTAGCCGCGCACAATGCCCGATTTGCCCCAGCGAAAAGGTGAGCGCATCGGGCTGGGAAGTGAGTTCCGAAACGCCCTCGCCGTGGAAGGTCGCGCCCCATGCAATGGCACAGCCGAGCGTTCTGTCCGCGCCGATAATTTCGGCGATCTTCGGTTCGGGAAGTCCGTTTTGGCAGGTGCAAATCGCGCCGTCCTCTTTCAAATAGTCTTTCAAAAATGTTACCGTGGCGGCGTTATCGCGCTGCTTGGTCATGAGCACGATGACGTCGTATTTTTCCGTCATTTCCGACGGCAGCAAGGCGTTGACCTTTTGCGTGAAATTCACCTTGCCGATGATCTTCGCGCCGTCTTTTTTCAAAGCGGCAACGTGTTTTTCGTTGCGGTTGATAAGGTCGATATCCACCCCCGCGCGCGCCACGTACGCGCCGAGCACCGTGCCGAGCGCCCCCGCTCCGTAAATTGCATATTTCATGAGTTACCCTCCGTATATCGCCGCAAAATCGGCGTTTTATTTTTCGCAAAACTTTCTTGTCAAATACTCATCTGACCGCCCGTTGCACCGTTCTGTCTCCCAGCAGACAGGATTCGATGTCCGCGCTTTCCGACTTCGTCTTTTCGATTTTATGCCCCTTATCGTCGAAAACATAATACTTTATTTCAAACTCCAGCGTGCCCGATTGCGGCGCGTAAACATAATATTTTCCGTCGCAGATCTTATTGCATTGCGCGCCGTTTTTTTCCGTAATTTCCGTAACGTTCCCCACGCCGGAAAGGAAGAGAAAAATACCCGTCCTTTCGTAAAGCACGGCGGTTTTTTCGGCGGTACGCTCCACCGCGTCGTCCACGCGGTCGATCTTCGAAACGAACGGCTTGTCGAGATAATAATTCCCCTTTTCCGTGCGGATTTGTATCGACATATCGTACAGGCAATCAAGCTTGCAAACGTATATCCCGTCTTCCGTTTCCTCGAACGGCGTATCGTACCCGCCTACAAATTTCACTGTAGCGCCCGTTACAGGTTCGCCATCGGGATAAATGAGCTTCAGTCTGTGTTCCACGGGCGCTTGAAAAGCCAGCTTTTTGCACCACTTGCCTTCCGCAAAGACATACTCGTCTTGCAGTTTGCCCGCCAAGCTTGCCCCTTCCACATAATACTTTTCGCCCTTTTCGTAGGAAAACACCCCGTTCGAAAGGGGCACTTCCTCCCCCGCAAGCGAGTCGCGGTAAACCTTCAGATGAGAAACGACTTGCGAAAAATCCTCCGCATACACGCAAGCGAAGTTCCCGAACTCGACGCTTTCCTGCTCGTAAAAATCCGCGCGGTCGCCGACGACGTCCGCCTTGCAATAATAATCTTCCTCTTCATCGAGAATGAAAATCGCCTTCACGGAAAAAGCGCTGAAAACCGAAAAACGGCAGGAGGTTGCGCTTTCCGCATCCGGAACCGCCTTTACGAGCTCATCGCCGACCTGCACATAAAAACAATCCCGCAGTCTTTCGTAATCCACTTCGTCGATGTTTTCCAAAATAGCTTCCTTTCTAACGACCGCCGCCGCACTCACGCGGCAGCCGTAAACGGGAATATCTTCGGGCAAAGCGATTTTTTGCGGGGCGGCGTCATAAGAAGTTTTCAGCAGTACGTCCCCGACATAATCGGCGCGAAGCACCGCGCCCCAAAGCTCCTTTCCGCCCTCGGTCTTTATCAATTTTTTTTCGACAAACCTGCCGTCCCGTTCGGTAAGATAAGCCGTTTCGGGCAGGGGCGCCGTTTCGATTTCCGCAAGCTTTTTCCCGCTCGGAACGAGAAAAGCCGAGAGATTCACGTAACGGGAAGAGAGTTGCTTTTCGTCGAGTGCAATGCTGCGCGGTTCGGCGTTTTCGGCGGTTACGCGAATTCCGTTTTTCAGTTGATCTCTTTCGATTTCGCCGTAAAACACCCCGCTTTTTTTCTCCAATTCCGTCTCGCCGCAGAAAACTCGCGGATTTTCCCCGTAACCGTCTACGCTTACCGAAACCTCGGTGCGCAGCTTTTCAACGAGATTCACTGTCTTTTCGCACCGCCCCGAAGCGAGGTCGGCTACGGTAACGGGCACGTTGACGATCTGATACCCCGCCGCGCTCACGGTGATTAAAAAATCCTTCAACGGCTGCACCGTAACGGTATAGTGCTTGCCCTCGCCCGAAAGTTCGCCCTGCGAGGAAAAAACCTCCACTTGCCCCGCATCGGTTACAATTTTTAAATCCACGACGGCGCTTTTGTTTAAATCGACGCCCTTCGCGCACGCGCCAAGCAGCGCGGCGGCAAAAATCGCGGACAATAATAAAATCCATTTGATTTTTTTACGCATGCGCACCCCCTATTTTTCCTCCGAAAGCACTTCCAAAACGCCCTTTTTCGTTACCGAACGGCAAGCGATGCGGCTGAACAGATACGCCACCGCGAATACGAGGCATATGGCGATAAACAACGCCAAAAAGAAATATCCGAAATTCAGTTTGATCGCCGCGCCGAAAACCGCTTCGCCCTTTATAAAGAGCGCGTCCACGCCGAATTTGATTCCGAGCGACAAGCCCCCGCCGAACAGCAACACCCAGACGGCGCTGCGCAGGAAAATAAGCAGGATTTCCACAAAATAAAGTTTCGGTATCATATTTTGCTTTGCGCCGATCGCCCGCATCATACCGATATAATTGCGCCGCGACTGCACGGAATAGTTGACGGAATTATATAAATTCAGAAGCGTCGCGAAAAAGATGACGCCACCGAAGGTATACATGAAGATCATCACATACATGCCGACGTTTCCGAGGATATAGAGGCGATTGAATTCAAACGTGGCGTAATCTTCGACGTAGTTTTTCTCCTTGTCTGCGGAAATATTGCGGTATTCCGCATTCAAAAAACGGGAGACCGTGACGGCGGACGCATAATTTTCGCATTGCAGATTTACGCAAAGCAACGGCGCCTTATAGAGTTGAGAAAGAGAATATTCCATTGCGGGATAGGCGGGAAAAAACATTTTATTTTCGGCGGCTTTTTCTTCCAGCGCTCCCATTTCCTCCGAATACGTTACGATATAGCAAGTTCTGTCGATGTCGTCGAACACGTATTCCGCACGGCGAATTTCGGGAAAATACGGCATCGTGCCGTCCTCGGCGAACAGCGCCGCGCCCGACAGAAAAATATTGCCGCTCTTTTCGGTAATTTTCTCGTAGTCGCCGCTCAGCACTCCGACAACTTCAAAATTTCTGATTACGTCCACGCTGATCGACGGCACATAATCGCCCGTATCCTCCGAAGGGACATACTCGTTGTCCGGGTTGAAATCATCGTCGAGATAGTAATATCTGCCGAATTCCACTTTCGCGCGGAGCGTAAAAGTTTTGCCGACGGCTTGCGCAGGCGTCATTTCAAAAAAGCGCACCGTCGACTCGTCTAAAATCACCTGTCCTCTGCCGTCTCCGCTAAAGGTTCCGCCCGCCGCGAACAATTCCTTGTTCTGCGCGTGCAAATCCTTTACGATGCCGTCGGGAATCAGCTTGCCGTCGTCTTCGAAAAACTCCGCGACACGGATGTAATTGCCCAAAACGCCGTCGCCGTCTCCCCACGAATGTTTTTCCGCGCCGTCCAAAACGGCACTTCTTTTGCCATTCCGCAAAGTAAAATCTCGATAGCCTATCGTTTCTTCCGCTTGTCTACCGTAATCTTTTTCGAGTTTTTCGAGAACGCTTTTATCGAGGACTTGCTCGTCGATATAATTTTTATCATACCTCATTCCCGCTTCGGCGACGGTAAATTCAAAGCAGGCGTTGCGCTTGCTCGCGTCCACCACGGAAGTGATTCCCAAATAAAACGCCAGCGTAAAAAAAACGATGGGCACTAAAATGATCAAACCGAAAGAGATGCCCCGCACGGTGTTGCGCGTGGACTTTTTACGGCTTTTGATGCTGATTTTTCCCAGCCTTACATAATCGGAAAATTTCATCACGCCACCTCGTTGATCGTCGCTATCGCGTCCTGTTTCGCAATGCCCGTAAGCGCCCCGCGGGAGAACAGCATGGCAAACAAGAAAAACGCAGCCGCCGTAACTACGGGCAAATAGACAGGAATCGTTACGCTGACGATTACGTCGATCCCCGTATAAGAAAAGATAAAGGCAAACAGCGAACGCATGGCGCTCGCCACGGCGGGACGCACCAAAAACAATACCAAAATCCCCAAAAGCACGCCGACGACGATCAAAAACAGCGACTCGAAGGAGACGATTTTTTTGACGTCGCGCTGATTGAGCCCCAGCGCCTTCATCAATCCGATGAATTTTCGGTTTTTATCTACCGAAATCATGATGGTGTTCGCCACGCTGCCCACGCTCAAAAGCAGTACGATGAACGCAAGGGAGGCGATCAACCCCGCGATGACGGCGGAAACCAATTTTGTGCCGACAAGCTGTTCCACGTAATAACAGGAAAATCTTTCGCTCTTTCCGTAACTGCTTTCGTTAGGCGCTATCTTTTCGTTCATTTCCTCGTAAAAGGATTCCATCGATTTATACACCGAATTGTAATCGTAATCGGCTTTCGGAGGGCAATAGGTCATTATCGCGCTTCCGACAGCCGTTTCGCTAAACGAAAATTTTTCCAGATAATACCTGCAATCGACGATATAATCGACTTCGACGTAATTGTCAATGAATTCCCCTTCGGTGACCGCCGCGTTTTTATCGAAAAAACCGCGTACAATAAAAGTTGTGAGCTGTTTTCCCGCGAATTCAGCATCGCCGAACTCGTCAATTTTCAGCTTGCTGCGCACCAGCGCGATCGCGTCCCCGATATTTAACGTTACGCCCTTCTTCGCAAAATCCTTTACGGCGTCTTCGCTCACCCATATCCCGTTTTTGCGGATATCCTCTTTCGTCCAGATTCTGCCTTCGGCGATAACATTCTTTCCCGGATAATCGTACATGGAAAAATCGGCAAGCTGCAAACGAACTTCCACGCGCTCGTCCGCCGTCACGCCGTTTTCTTCCGTCAGATTTTCCGAAATTTCTTCCGAAGAAACCTCATCTTCGCCCAACCCCGCCGCCATGGAGTATTCGTAATTGATTTTCGTATTGCCTCCGTACGGCAAGTAGTATTTTTTATTGATGACGTGTTTGTATTTTTCCGAAACGGAATCGAGCACGGAAAGCTCTTCCGCGCTTATGCCGAGATTTTCCCCGTCGTAAGTTCTCTTTTCGTTCAGATTATACTGCGTTCCGCCGCGTTCAAAAATATTTTTATTGAACTTAAGCTGATTTTCGTAAAAGGAAATGCCGAAAAGACACAGCGTCATCATCAGCGAGCTGACGATCAAGACGATGAATATCGTCAAAATCGTGCGGCTTTTG
>CASETU010000114.1 GCA_949290895.1 uncultured Bacillota bacterium | reverse complement strand
CCGCAGCAACTTTTGGTATCGGCATACAGAAAGTATAATAAATAAAGGAAATCGGAAAAAATGCAAAGAATCGGAGTATTTATTTGTTGGTGCGGCAGCAACATTGCGGCCACGGTCGACGTGGAACGCGTGTCGGAAGCGATCAAAAGCGAACCGGGCGTTGTGTTTTCGGCAAATTATCAGTACATGTGTTCCGAAAACGGTCAGCAGCTTTTAAGAAACGCGATCAAGGAATATCACCTCACGGGGGTGGTCGTCGGGTCGTGTTCGCCACGTATGCACGAGGCGACCTTCCGCAAGGCTGCGGAGGCAGAGGGACTCAACCCCTACATGGTGGAAATCGCGAATATTCGCGAACACTGTTCGTGGATTCATAAAGACAGGGAAGAGGCGACGGAAAAGGCGATCGTGCTCGTCCGCACAGCTATTGCGAAAGTTAAATTGAACGCGCCGCTGCAGGCGGGAGAAAGCCCCGTGACCAAGCGTGCGCTGGTCATCGGCGGCGGTATCGCGGGTATTCAGGCGGCGCTCGACATCGCCGACGCGGGGTTTGAAGTCGATATCGTTGAAAAGAACGCCACTATCGGCGGGCGCATGGCTCAGCTCGATAAAACTTTCCCGACGCTCGACTGTTCTGCTTGTATTCTGACCCCGAAAATGGTCGACTGCGCGCAGAACGAAAAAATCGATATCCTTTCGTATTCCGAAGTGGAGGACGTGAAAGGGTTTGTCGGTAACTTTAAGGTAAAGATCAGAAGAAAGGCGCGTTTTGTCGACGAGACGAAATGTACGGGCTGTAAAGTTTGTATGGAAAGCTGTCCTTCCAAAAAAGGGCTCAACGAATTCAATATGAACTTAAACACCCGCCCCGCGATTTACATACCTTTCGCGCAGGCAATTCCGAACGTCGCGGTCATCGATCCCGAACAGTGCATCAAGCTCAAGACCGGCAAATGCGGTCTGTGTCAGAAAAAGTGCGGCGCGGGCGCTATCGATTACACGATGACGGACAAGTTCATCGAACGCGAATACGGCGCTATCGTGGTGGCAACGGGATTCCGTCCCATCAATATCGATAAATTCAACGAATACGGTTACAGCGAAAATAAGGACGTCATCACGTCGCTCGAGCTCGAAAGGCTGATGAACGCGGCGGGGCCCACCAACGGTGTTTTGCTTCGTCCGTCGGACAACACGCACCCGAAAGTCATCACGTTCGTGCAGTGCGTCGGTTCGCGCGATTTGACCGACTGCGGCAAACCGTACTGCTCGAAAATCTGCTGTATGTATACGGCGAAACACGCGATGCTTATCCGCGAAAAATATCCCGATACCGAAGTGCATGTCTTCTATATCGACGTGCGTTGTCCAGGCAAGAATTACGATGAATTCTACCGCCGCGCTTGCGAACAGTACGGCGTGGATTACATCAAGGGCATGGTCGGAAAGGTATATAACCAGAACGGCAAGCTGATGGTGCAGGGGAGCAACCTCATCGAAAACGAGCAGGTGACCATTCCTTCCGACCTCGTCGTTTTGGCGACGGCTATCGAACCCGAGCCGTCGGTGAGAAAGATCGCTACGCTTTTGACGGCGAGCATCGATACAAACAATTTCCTCACCGAAGCGCATCCCAAGCTGAAACCCGTAGAAAGCCCGACGGCGGGCGTATACCTTGCGGGCGTATGCCAGGGGCCGAAAGACATACCCGAAACGGTATCGCAGGCGAGCGCCTGCGCGGCGAAAGTCATCGGGCTTTTGGTGAAGGATTCTTTGAAGACCAACCCCTGCGTGGCGCAGTCCGACGAAAATATGTGTAACGGGTGTTCGCAGTGCGCAAACGTCTGCGCATACGGTGCCATCAGTTATATCGATAAGGAATTCCGCCTCGGCGGCGGCAAAACGGAAACGAGAAGGGTGGCGTACGTCAACCCCGCGGTCTGCCAGGGCTGCGGCGCTTGTACCGTTACCTGTCCTTCGGGCGCGATGGATTTGAAAGGATTTGCGTCGAAACAAATCATGTCGGAGGTAGAAGAGATATGCAGGAAGTAACCGAACAGAAAAAAGAATACGTGCCGACCATCGTCGCGTTTTGCTGCAACTGGTGCTCTTACGCGGGCGCGGACCTTGCGGGGTCGAGCAGATTGACTTATCCCGCGAACGTCAAAATCATTCGCGTGCCGTGTTCCTGCCGCGTCAACCCGATGTTTGTGCTCAAAGCTTTTCAGCGCGGCGCGGACGGCGTGATTTTGTGCGGCTGCCACCCCGGCGATTGCCATTACGTCACGGGTAACTATTATACGAGAAGAAGAATGTCGCTGTTGTTCAGCTTTTTGAATTACATGGGCATCGAAAAAGAAAGGACGAGAGTGGAGTGGGTCTCCGCCGCCGAAGGCGCGAAATTCTCCGCCGTCATGAACGATTTTGCCAAGAAAATCAACGAACTCGGCGAAAACAAGCGTTTGCAGGATTTGAGAGTCAAGGAGGGGCGCGATGAATAAGGTAGAAGAACTCATCGTAAACAGGGCGAAGGAATTGCTTTCTTCCAAGGAAGTCGATAAGGTCATCGGCTGGAAGAAAGGCGAATTTTATTTCGACCCGAGTCCCGCGGTGTTTACCTCCGAAGAGGAGCTCAAAGATTTCGTTTATAACGGATTCTGCGGGGCAAACCTTTCCAAATATCTCGTGCAGGAGCTCAAAAAAGGCGGCAAGATAGCCGTGTTTTTGAAACCTTGCGATACATACAGCTTTAACGAACTCGTCAAGGAACACCGCGTGGACAAAAATGCGGTGAAAGTGATCGCGATCGAGTGCCAGGGCAAGCTGGATATCGAAAAAATAAAGGAAAAGGGCGTTTCCGCCGTTACCGAAACGGAAGAAAACGGTGAGGAAGTCGTCGTATCTTCTCTGTACGGCACGGATAAATTCCGCAAAGAGGAAGTCCTTTTGGAAAAATGTCTAACCTGCAAAAGCAAGAAATTCGCGGTTGCCGACGAGACTATCGTCGTAAACGAAATGAAAGAAACCGCAAACGATAGGTTTTCGGGTGTGGAAAAGCTGGAGCAGATGAGCGAGGAAGAGCGTTTTGCTTTCTGGAAAGGCGAGCTTTCCAAGTGTATTCGCTGTAATGCCTGCCGCAACGTTTGCCCCGCCTGCACCTGCGTGAAGTGCGTGTTTGACAACAACGCATCGGGTATGGCGACAAAGGCGCCCGCGGACACTTTTGAAGAGCAGATGTTCCATATCATCCGCGCCTATCACGTCGCGGGCAGATGTACCGACTGCGGCGAATGTTCCCGCGTTTGCCCGCAACATATTCCCTTGCATCTGCTGAACAGAAAATTCATTAAAGATATCAACAAATTGTACGGCGATTTTCAGGCGGGCGAAGCGGACGAGGGAAAAAATCCGCTAATCGAATACACCGAAAAGGACGCAGAGCCGACGGAGGCAGTGAACGGGGAGGTGCGCCATGCTTAAAATCAAGCTGAGTGAGTTGAATCGAGTATTCGATAAAATATCGGAAAACTGTCCGCTTTACATGCCTCTGGAAAAGGCGGGTGAGGCGAATTACGGTTTGTATAAATCGGGAGAAAAGACGGCGCTCGATGTGCTGAAAACCGTAAAATCTCCGAAAGATTTGTTCTTTCCGCAGTCCGAGACGATTGTCAAGTTCAAAACGGAAGGCAAAAATATATCCGTGGAGGATATCCGCGAAGAGGTGAAACCCTTTGTGCTGTTCGGCGTGAAGGCTTGCGATTTCAAGGCGTTTGAAGTGCTGGACAAAGTGTTCCTCGCCGATCCCGTGGATACCTACTATCAGGCGAAGAGAAACGCCTGCACCGTCGTTACCTTCGCTTGTCGCCGCCCCGAAGAAAGTTGTTTTTGCAAAGTGTTCGGCATCGACGCGGCGAATCCCGTCGGCGACGTGACGGTTTGGAAGGACGATGAAAACCTTTACTGGCGCGCTAACACCGAAAAGGGCGAAAAACTGACGCAGACCGTTTCCGCGCTCTTTGCGGAAGGCGGAGAGAAAGAAGTGGAAAAACAGCAGGAAGAAACGAGAAAAATCATCGATAAACTTCCGTTTTCGAATCTCGATCTTTCATATTTTGAAAATACCGAAACGATGGATATCTTCAATCGACCGGAATGGCAGAAACTTTCCGAGGCGTGCCTTGCTTGCGGCACCTGCACTTTCGTGTGCCCGACCTGCCAGTGTTTCGATATCCGCGAATTCAAGGCGAATAATAACGAAATTATTCGTTACCGTTGCTGGGATTCCTGCATGTATTCCGATTTCACGCAGATGTCGCACGGCAACAACCGCACGACGCAGATGCAGCGTTATCGCCAAAGATTTATGCACAAACTCGTGTATTATCCCGAAAACAACGGCGGTTTGTTCTCCTGCGTAGGGTGCGGAAGATGCGTCAACAAGTGCCCGCAAAGGCTCAATATCGTTAAAGTCGTAAAAACGCTCGGAGGTAAAAAAGATGACTGATGAAGTTCTCATTCCGAAAGTAGGCGTCGTGACCGACGTAAGAAGGGATACTCCCGACGTTAAGACCTTTCGCGTCGTGGGTACGGACGGCAAAAAGCTCTTTGAGCACATGCCCGGGCAATGCGCCATGGTGTCCATACCCGGCGTGGGCGAGAGCATGTTTTCCATCACTTCCTCGCCGACAAACGAAGACTACATGGAATTTTCCATTAAAAAATGCGGTTGCGTGACGGAAGTCATTCATTCTCTCGAAGTCGGACAGCAAATCACCGTGCGTGGACCGTACGGCAGAAATTTCCCTGTCGAGGGCGCTTTCAAAGGCAAGGATCTGCTGTTTATCGCAGGCGGTATCGGGCTTGCTCCGCTGAGGAGTGTCATCAATTACGTGCGGCACTTCCGTAAAAATTACGGAAAGGTCGTCGTGGTGTACGGCGCGCGCAGTGCGGACGATTTGGTGGATATCGAAGAAATCAAAAACGAGTGGACAAACGAGGAAAATTTCGAAGTTTACCTCACCATCGACCGCCCGCAGGAGGGCTGGGACGGACACGTCGGCTTTGTCCCGTCGTATGTCAAGGAAATCGGGCTCGATCCGAACATGACCGCCGTTCTCTGCGGCCCGCCCATCATGATCAAGTTCACTTTGCAGGGGCTTTTGGAACTCGGTTTCGATAAGACCAACGTATATACCACGCTGGAACTCAGAATGAAATGCGGCGTGGGCAAGTGCGGACGTTGCAACGTAGGCAGTAAATACGTCTGCAAGGACGGTCCCGTGTTCCGTATGGACGAAATCGACGAACTGCCCGACGAATATTGATTTAGCGAAAAAAGGAGTCAGCCATGGATAAAATGGTAAACGTTTATTTATTCGGCAAAAGGTATCAGGTACCTGAAAGCCTCACGATCATGAAGGCGATGGAGTATGCCGGTTATCAGTTGGTGCGCGGCTGCGGCTGCCGTAACGGTTTCTGCGGCGCGTGCGCCACGATATACAGGATTCACGGACAGCAGGAGCTCAAAACCTGCCTTGCTTGCCAGACGAAAGTGGAAGAGGGAATGTATGTGGCGACTTTGCCGTTTTTCCCGCTCGTGAAACAGATTTACGATATCGAAAAAATCAAGCCTACCGAGCAGATCATGATGCAGCTGTATCCCGAAATTTATTCCTGTATCGGCTGCAACGCCTGCACGAAGAGCTGTACGCAGGGACTTAACGTCATGCAGTATATCGCTTATGCGCAGCGCGGCGAATACGAAAAGTGCGCGGAAGAAAGCTTTGACTGCGTTATGTGCGGTGTATGCTCTGCGCGCTGTCCCGCGGGAATTTCCCATCCGCAGGTCGGCGTTCTGGCGAGAAGGCTCACGGGCAAATATATTGCGCCCGAAAGCAAACATCTTCTCGACAGGGTCGCGGAGATCGAGAACGGAGATTACAAGGCGCTCATCGAGGCGTTGATGCAAAAGCCTTTGTCGGAGCTGAAAGAGCTCTATAACAATAGAGAGATCGAAAAGTAAGGAGAGCGTTATGTACGAATATACGAAAGAGCAGCTTGACTCGCTCAAAAAAGTAGAGGAAACGCGTGCCGCGCGTCTGCAGCAGGACTTGAAGAGAATGACTGCCGACGAAAAAGAGGCGGTGCTCAAAGCGTTTCACCCCGACTATATCGAATCCGCTTACGAAGAACTGAAAGTCGGTCCGAATAAAGGTGAAAAAGTTCTGCATGAGCTGGCAACGCTCTTGCAGGGGCGCTCGAGGGTGCTCGATATGAAAATCGATTTGAATAAAATCGATTACGATGTCGACGTGCTCATTATCGGCGGCGGCGGCGCGGGCGCTTCCGCGGCGATAGAGGCTGATAAAGCGGGCGCAAAGGCGATGATTGTGACCAAGCTCCGTTTGGGTGACGCCAACACCGCGATGGCGGAGGGCGGCATTCAGGCGGCCGACAAGCCGAACGACAGCCCCGCAATCCATTACCTCGACGCGCTCGGCGGCGGACATTTTGCCAACAAACCGGAACTTTTATATAAACTCGTCAACGATGCGCCCATCGCCATCAAATGGCTGAACGATCTCGGCGTTATGTTCGATAAAGAGCCTGACGGCACGATGATCACCACGCACGGCGGCGGCACTTCCCGCAAGAGAATGCATGCCTGCAAGGACTATTCCGGTTCGGAAATCATGCGCGTGCTCCGCGACGAAGTGTATAATCGCGGCATTACCGTGGTGGACTTTACTTCGGCGATCGAGCTCATCAAGGATACCGACGGCAAAGTCGCGGGCGCGGTGCTCATGAATATGGAAACAAAGGAAATACTCGTCGCGCGCGCGAAAACCGTGGTCATTGCTACGGGCGGCGCGGGCAGATTGCATTATCAGGGATTTCCGACGAGCAACCACTACGGCGCGACGGCGGACGGCTTGATTTTAGCTTACCGTGCCGGCGCGAAACTGATGTATCCCGAAACGCTGCAGTATCACCCGACGGGCGCGGCTTGTCCGACGCAGATATACGGTGCGCTCGTAACGGAAAAGGTCCGTTCGCTCGGTGCGCAGCTCGTCAATAAGGACGGTGTAGCGTTCGTCAATCCTTTGGAAACGCGTGACGTTACGGCATCTACCATCATTCGCGAGTGCAAACAGAATAAAAAGGGCATCGCCACGACGGACGGCGAAGGCGTTTGGTTGGATACGCCGATGATCGAACTGCGCGGCGGAGAAGGGACTATCGAAAAGCGCATTCCCGCGATGATGAGAATGTTCGGCAAATACGGTATCGATATCCGCAAGGAGCCGATTCTCGTTTATCCCACGCTGCACTATCAGAACGGCGGCATCGACATTTCGGCAAACGGCATGGCAGGTATTGAAAACCTGTTTGTAGCCGGCGAAGCGGTCGGAGGAATTCATGGCAAAAACCGACTGATGGGCAATTCGTTGCTCGACATCATCGTTTTCGGCCGGAACGCGGGGCAGAACGCTGCCGCAAAGTCGAAGAGCGTCAAAGTGAAAAAACTCACGCTCAGCTTTGTCAAGGAATACGATAAAGAGCTGAAAGAGGCGGGAATCAATGCCAAGGAGCTTTCGCCCAGGATTTTGCCCGATTATAGAAGAAAGGATAATTAAGGAGTAACGTTATGTTGGAGAATCTTGCAGTCGTTTTTGAAATTTTAATGGTCGTTTGTTTCGGTTTTCCTGGCCGTTCAATATTATCAAGTCTTACAGGGCGCGCACGGCAAAGGGCACGAGCTTGTATTTTACCTTGCTCATCGCCATCGGTTACGTAGGCGGAATTCTTTCTAAAATTCTCTTCTCTATCGAAAGAGGACCGTCCTACTGGACATTCCTCACGGTGCTTGCGTTCGTGTTTTATTTTATCAACCTCATCATGGTTTCCACGGGCGTTGCGATTTATTTCAGAAATAAAAAACTCGATAAACTAGCCGCAAAGAAAGAGGCGGAAAATCAATGACGAAAAAGCGGAGCTCATGCTCCGCTTTTTTGTTTTTGTAGCCTTTAGCGAAACACAACCACCGCTTGGAGCGGTGGAATTAAAAATCATTAGATAAAAGAATCCTCCTATGAAATAATTAAAGCAGGT
>CASETU010000113.1 GCA_949290895.1 uncultured Bacillota bacterium | reverse complement strand
TTTCTGATCCTGTTTCTGAAAATGAGCCTGAGTATCTTTCTTACCGCTTTGGGCGGCTTAACGCAACATATTCTCATAACCGTCTCCTTTTTCTTCCATATAAACAATATATGCGCCTTGAAATCGGTTATGACAAATTTTATTTTTTAAGGACACGCCCGCAAAACGCATTGCGTTTTGCGGGCGTCTTTTATATTTTCATGAACGCGGGGCGGATACGGCTTTTTACCCTTTTTTCTCTCGCTTTGCGCGAATTTACGGAAATATTTTTTGCGCGGCGTTCGATAAACCGCATTATCCCCGCAATGCGGCGATCGCCTTTTTGCGGTCGGGCGCCTTGAATACCGCGCTGCCCGCCACGATGACGTTTGCGCCGAGTTCGATGAGTCGGGGCGCGTTTTCTTCCGTAACGCCGCCGTCGATTTCCAAAAGTGTCTGCGGCTTTTTTTCCTTGATGAGGCGCGAAAGATTCAAAAGTTTTTCGTCCGCCGAGGGAATGTATTTCTGCCCGCCGAACCCCGGGTATACGCTCATCACCAAAATCATGTCGCAAAGCGGCAAAAACTCCGCCGCGCGTTCCCACGGCGTATCGGGATTGATGACGACGCCCGCCTTCGCGCCGCAGCTTTTAATGAGCTTAAGCGTCTTTGCGGTGTCCTCACCGCAAGCCTCGTAATGCACGGTGATAAAGTCCGCGCCCGCCTTGGCAAAGCGCTCTACATATTTTTCGGGGTGCACGATCATAAGGTGCGCGTCGATGGGCAGGGCGGTGCATTTTCTTATATCTTCCACCATCTTGATGCCGAAGGTGATGTTCGGCACGAACACCCCGTCCATCACGTCGGCGTGTATCATGTCCGCGCCGCAAGTTTCAAGCGACTTCACTTCCTCGCCCATGCGGGAAAAGTCCGCCGATAAAATGGACGGCGCAATCATAACTTTACTCATAATCTCTCCTCTTTTCCTTTGCTTTTTTAAAAAGTTCGACGTAACGAAGATACCTTTTCTGCGGGATTTCCCCGCTTTCCGCCAACCGCTTGACTTCGCAGGACGGCTCGCTCACGTGCGTGCAGCCGCGGAACTTACAAAGCGCGGAAGGCGTTTCGAATTCAGGATAATAAAAGCGGATATCTTCCGCCTCGACGTCGGTTTCCAGCACCGCAAATCCCGGCGTATCGACGATGCGGTATTCTCCGAAAGAATAGATATGCGACGCGGTGGTAGTGTGCTTGCCGCGCTTTATCGCGCTCAAATCGCCAACTTTCAGACTCGTGGAAAACATGGCGTTGACAAGCGAGGACTTTCCCACGGCGGATTGCCCCGCAAGCGCCGTCAGTTTGCCGCGCAATTTTTCCTTAAGCGCGGCAAGATTATCCCCTTTCGCGGCGGAAACGGACAAGATTTCCGCGCCCGAGGCGGCGTATTCGCTTTTCACCTTGTCGTAAATTTCCGCGCCGAGGTCGTTTTTGTTGACGGCGAGCACCACCGAAACGCCCTCCTTGTTCGCGGAAACGAGCAATTTATCCAGCATGTAAAAATCGGGTTTCGGCTCGGAAGAAAGCACGGCGACGATCTGCTTCACGTTCGCCACGCTGGGGCGGATAAACTCGGAAGTGCGGGGATACACCTTTTCGATGGCTCCGTTTGCAAACTCCACGTAATCGCCGACGAGAATGTCGGTCTTGCCCTTCATGCGCCCGCGCGCCGTCAGGCGGTAACTTCCGCTTTCGTTTTCCGCAAAATATTCGTTTGCGTGCAGCGTTACGATCTGCCCTTTCAAATTTCCTCTCCCGATTCCAAAAATTTTTGGCGGAGCTGTCCGCAGGCGCCGTCGATATCCGCGCCGATCTGTCTGCGCAACGTGGCGGAAAGCCCGCCGCGCTCCAAAAGTCCCAAAAAGCGGTAAGCGTTTTTGTCGGTGACCGCTTTCAATTTTCTTTCCTTTACTTCGTTGAGCCGTATCAGATTGACGTGGCACGGCTTGCCTTTCAAAAGGCGTATCAGCTCTTCGGCGTGCTCCTTTTTATCGTTTTCGCCCTCTATCAAAACGTATTCGAAGATGTACCGCCGCCCGCTCTTTTCAAAGTAATACTCGCACGCTTTCAATATCTCCGCGATGGAATACTTCTTCGCGACGGGCATTATTTTCTTTCTCTCCTCGTCGAAGGGCGAATGGAGCGAAATGGTCAGATTGAGGGAAAAACCGAGGTCGGCAAGCTCGTATATCTTGGGCACGATGCCGCAGGTGGAAAGGCTGACGTTTCTTCGGCTGATGCCGATGCCGCCCTTTTCCGAAAGGTTTTTCAAGAATCTGACGGTGTTTTCGAAGTTGTCGAGCGGTTCTCCGCTACCCATCAGCACGACGTTGGTTACCGCGCGGTTTTCCGTAGTGCCGCCCTCCGCGGCGTTGACAGCGACGATCTGTCCTAAAATTTCCCCCGCCGTGAGGTTGCGCACCAGCCCGTTGAGCCCCGACGCGCAGAAAGCGCAGTTCATGCGGCAGCCAACCTGCGTGGAAACGCACTGCGTGTTGCCGTATTTATATTTCATCAAAACGCCTTCAACGACGTTGCCGTCCAGCAAGGCGAACAAAAACTTTTTCGTGCCGTCGACGCTTTCCAGCGTCTTAACGATGCGCACGGCGGGGTCGGCGTATTGTTCCGCCAGCGCGGCGCGCAGCTCCTTCGGCAAAGCGGACATCTCCGAAAACGGCTTGTTTTTATGAAGTTCGGAAAAAATCTGCGCCGCGCGGTAAGCGGGCGCACCCTGCGCTTTCAGCCGCTCAGCGATCTCCGCGGCGGAAAGATCGAGCATAATTTCCTTCATATCACACCTTTTTCATCTTCGCGAAGAAAAACCCGCCGCCCGAAACGTCGGGCAGAAATTGCAACCCGCATTTTTTTTGCTCGTGCGCGAGCGGGCTTTCGCTTTTTTCCAAAATAAAGTCCGCATTTTCCTGCAGAAATTTTTCCACGTTTAAAGAGTTTTCCTCTTCGAAAAACGAGCAGGTCGAATAATAAAGATGCCCGCCTTTTTTAACGTACTTCGCGCAATTAAACAATATCGAAAGCTGCAAAGCTTTGAGCTCTTCGAGATTTTTTTCGTCCTTATTGAGCTTGATATCGGGATTTTCAAACGCCACGCCGAACCCCGAGCAGGGTACGTCGCACAAGACGGCGTCGAATTTTTCCTGAAAACGCTCGTCAAAAACGGCGGAATCTTTCACGCAAACGGTTATGTTTTCCCGTTTCATGCGCCGCGCGTAATCTTCGATGAGCGCGGCGCGGTGCGGGTGCAGTTCGCACGCCGTAACGCTTTCGAAACGGTAGGATAAATTCACGCTCTTTCCGCCCGGCGCGGCGCAGGCGTCGAGCAAGGTCTTGCCGCTCTCCACCCCCGCGCAGATCGCCAGCGAACCGACGCTCTGAAAAGTATAAATACCCGCGTCGTAGTCGCCGTTGCGGGCAAAATTTTTGACGGTATACGCGCCGCTGAAGGGCGTTTTGCAAAAATCGACGCCGAGCGATTCGAGGTACTTTTCCCCGTCCGTTTCGTAAAAGACGAGGGTATTCGCGCCGCCCTCGGCAGCCATGATATTTTCCGCGCGCGCCTCGCCGTATTCTTCGATCAACCGTTTCGCGGCGAATTCGGGAAAAGAATACTGCACCGAAAGGCGCTTGATTTTTTCCTGCGGCAGAGGGATTTCCCGTTCCGAAAAACGGCGGAGCAGGGCGTTGACGTAGCCGCTCACGCCGCCCTTGCCGAGCTTTTTGACGAGTTCCACCGCGTTGTCGATGACGGCGTACGGGTGTTTTTTCAAATATTTGATACAATACATCGCGATTTTAAGCACCGTGCGCACCGCAAGTTTGGGGTTTTTGGGGCTCAAATACCGCAAGTAATAGGAAAGTTCGATGTCCTTATCGAGCACGCCGTAGCAAATCTTGACGATCAGCGCGCGATTTTTCTCCTCGACGGGCGTGGAAAGAATGGCCTGCTTTAAATAGGCTTTTTCCGAATACACTTTGTTGAGGATATTGTAAGAATCGTAAATACTGATCAGCATCCGAGTCTTTCGCCCCTTAAAAGCTTTGCGCCGCGCAGAAAGTCTTCCGCCCTCATGCGTTTCGAGCCTTGTTTGGTAAGCTCTTCCACGAAGACGGAGCCCTCGCCGCAGGCGATTTCAAACTTCTTTTCGTCGATCACCTCGCCCGCGTTTCCCTTGCCCTGTGCGACGGAAACCTTATGGATTTTAAGCTGTTCGCCCCTGAAAAAAGTGTAGGCGGACGGCCACGGCTCGAAAGCGCGCACCCTGTTTTTGATTTCCGCGGCGGAAAGGGAAAAATCCAGCTCTCCGTCGGCTTTTTCTATCTTTTTAACGTAGGTCGCTAGGCTGTCGTCCTGCGGCGTAAATTGCGCGGTTCCGGCTTTCACCCGCGCGACGGCTTCGGAAATGCACTCCGCGCCGAGCTCGGAGAGCCGCTCGAAAAGTTCGCCCGAGGTCTCGTCCTCCCCGATGGGCGTAGTTTTTTCAAACATGACGTCGCCCGCGTCCATGGCGAGCACCGTCTTCATGATGGTGATGCCCGTTTCCTTTTCGCCTGCAAGCACCGCCGCCTGTATGGGCGCGGCTCCGCGGTATTTCGGCAAAAGCGAGCCGTGGATATTCAAAGTATAAAGGCGCGGGATCGCGAGCACTTCCTCGCTCAACATCTGCCCGAATGCGCATGTGACGAAAAGATCGGCGTCAAGCGCTTTCAAAGCTTCCACGCCCTCCTTTCTCACGGAGGTGTATTCCAGCACTTTTATGCCCTTTTCCAGCGCGAACGCCTTGACGGGCGAGGGCGTGAGGATTTGCTTTCTGCCCACTTTTTTATCGTGCGACGTGACGACGGCGACGACGTTTTCCCCGTCGGCAAGCAGCCTTGCAATCGGCTTTACGGCGAAATCGGGCGTCCCGAAATAGACGATTTTCATTTGCTCTTTCCCTCGGCTTTCAAATCGGTAGCCTTGTCGATGTACAATACGCCGTCCAGATGGTCGTATTCGTGACAGAGAGCCCGCGCGAAAAAGTCGTAAGCTTTCAGCTTGAATTCCTTGCCGTCGCGGTCGAAGGCCTTGATTTCCACCACGCGGGGACGCTCCACCGTGCCGTACTTGCCGCGAACCGACAAACAGCCCTCTTCACCGACCTGTCTGCCCTTGGTCTTGACGAAAACGGGATTGACAAATTCAAAGTAGCCCTCGGCGACGTCCACGATAAATATGCGGCGCAGAACACCCACCTGCACGGCGGCAAGTCCCGCACCGTTGGCGGCTTTGAGCGTTTCCTTCATGTCGTCCAAAAGCTGATGTAATTTTTCGTCGAACGCCGTAACGGGCGCGCTTTTTTTCCTGAGCACCTCGTCGCCGACCTGCACTATATTTCTGATAGCCATAACCTTTTCCCTTTGTTTACGTTAGATTCTGCGGATTCACTTCCACGCCGATAAGCACGCCGCGCGCCTTGTATGCCGCGCACACTTCCTGCACCGTGAACTTGAAGTCGCTCTCCTTTACCCGCATCAGGATCTGATAGCGGAACTTGTTCTGCAATTTCTTTATCGGCGCTTTCATGTACCCGAAATAGCGGAACGCCGACGGATTTTTTATGTATTTTTCGCTGAGCTTTTCGTAGATGCCGCGGAGCGCGTCCTTCGCCTTTTCGTCGTCCTCGGAAGAAACGAGCACGCGGATTATCTCGGTAAACGGCGGAAAACCCGTCGTCTTTCTCAAAGCGACCTCGTGCTCGTAAAAGGACTTGTAATCGTACTTCACCGCCAGCCTGAGCACGTTGTTTTCCGGCTGGTAGGTCTGCAATACGACCTTGCCCGCCTCGCCTGCTCTGCCGCTCCTTCCCGCCACCTGCGTGATGAGCTGGAACGTCCTTTCCCCGCTGCGGTAATCGGAAAAATGCAGGCTCTGGTCGGCATCGAGAATGCCGACCAGCGTGACCGCGGGAAAGTCGTGTCCCTTGGCGATCATCTGCGTGCCGACGAGGATATCGGCTTTCTTGTCGGCAAAATCGCCGAGTATCTTGAAATGTCCCTCTTTATTCTGCGCGGTGTCGCGGTCCATTCTGAGGATACGCGCCGCGGGAAAGAGTTTTTTCAGTTCCCCGACCACGCGCTGCGTGCCCACGCCGCCGTAGCGGAGGTATTCTCCGCCGCAGTTCGGACATTTTTCTATCATCTTATATTTTGCGTTGCAGTAATGGCATTTGAGCGCGCCCTCGTCGATATGGTAAGTCAAGGCGACGTCGCACGCCTCGCATTTGGGCACGTAGCCGCAGGAAGTGCAGATGACGCTCTTGCTGTAGCCGCGCTGATTGAGAAACAGTATCGCCTGATGCCCCTCTTCCAAAACGCTTTTCAGCTCCGCTTTGAGCGCGGAGGAAAACACCGAATCGTTGCCGCGGCGCACTTCCCGCCGCATATCGACGATCTCCACCTGCGGCAGCGGGCGCTTGTTCACGCGTTCTTTGAGTTCGGTAAAGTTATATTCCCCCTCCATGGCGCGCTTATACGTTTCCACCGAGGGTGTGGCGCTGCCGAGCACGATCTTCGCCTTGTTATACGCCGCGCGGAAGAGCGCGACTTCCAGCGTGGTATATCGCGGCGCAGACTCGCTCTGATAGCTGCCGTCGTGCTCTTCGTCGATGACGATGAGCCCCAGGTTTTCCAACGGCGCAAATACGGCGCTGCGCGCTCCCACGGCGATTTTCGCCTCGCCCGTGCGGAGCCGCCACCATTCGTCGAACCGTTCGCCCGCCGAAAGAGAACTGTGCAATATCGCGCATTCGTCGCCGAACCTGCCGCGCAGGTTCTTGAGCATCTGCGGCGTTAAAGAAATTTCCGGCACGAGCAAGATCGCCGTCTTGCCTTCGTCGAGAACGCCCTTAATCAAATTGAGATAAACTTCCGTCTTGCCGCTGCCCGTTACGCCGTGCAAAAGCGTAACGCGCTTGTCGGTGGTGCGGATATCGCGTATCACGCATTCCTGGTCGAAAGTGAGCGACACTTTCTTTTCCCTGTTTTCCATCGCCTCGTAAGGACGGCGGAAGTTCTTTTCTTCGCTCACCCGCAAAAAACCCTTCTGCACCAGGACGCTCACCGCCCCCGCGCCGTATTTCGCGTTGAGTTCGGAAAGGCGGAAACGCTTTTGCACGCTCATGAAAGAAAGGGCGGCTCTTTGGCTGACGGCGTTCTTTTTCAAAACGCCGAGCGCCTCCGAAACATCGCCTGCGGCATATTCCGCGATTTTGACGAACTTTTCCCGCACCGTGCCCCGCCGCATTTCCGCAGGCAGAAAGAGCCTGAGCGCCGATGCCTTGGAAACGAAATAAGCTTTGGAAACGGCGTCGGCAAGCTGCAAACACTCCGCGCTGAGCGCGGGCACTTCGTCTAATTTTCCGATGATCTTCTTGATTTTGGACGGGTCGAAGTCCGACTTTTCTTTCGTGCGGATAACCACGCCGTCCTTGATGATGTTTCCGAAGGGCACGCGGACCCGATCGCCCGCCGAAACGTCTTCGTCCGCGCAATATTCAAATATTTTATCGGTCTCGCTGGCGAGAATATCCACGATAACGTCGACGAACATCGTTTTTCTCCATATAAAAAATATGCTCCGACGTTAAGCCCGAACACATTTATGTAGTCTATTAATCTTCGCTTGCGATAAGCTTTCCGTCGTAAATTTCCTGTGCGGCGACCGACAGAGCTTTTCTGTTTTCGGGCAGCTCGGTGAGCCCTTGGTTTTGCGCCTGTTCCAAAAGCTGGCGCGCGCGTTTGGACGCGACCACGCACAAAGCGTATTTCGAGCCGACTTTTTCAGCCATAACGTCAATAGGCGGTTCCTGTATCATTCTTTATTACTCTCCTTTTTGATGATTTCCAAAATTTCGTTGTAAGCCGTTTCCAGCTTGTCGTTAACGACCACATAGTCGTAATCTTTTTCCAAACTGTACTCGTAATCGAGCCGCGCAAGGCGCTTTTCGATTTTTTCGTAAGTTTCGGTATTCCTGTGCACAAGCCTGTCGCGAAGCGCCTCAATAGACGGCGCTTTCAGGAAAATGAGCACGGCGTCCGGACACTGCTTTTTGATGAGTTCCCCGCCGTTGACGTCGATTTCCAAAAGCACGTTCTTCGTTTCGAGCATCTTTTCCACATAGTCTTTCGGCGTGCCGTAGAAGTTATCGAAATGCTCGGAATACTCGTAAAACAATCCCTTGTTGGCGCGTTCGAGAAATTCTTCCCGCGTCAAAAAGAAATAATCCACGCCGTCGGTTTCGCCCTTACGCGGCGCGCGCGTCGTGCACGAAACGCTGAGCGCGATTTCGGGATTCCGTTCCTTGAGCATGTTGGCGAGCGTGCCTTTTCCCACGCCCGAAGGTCCCGACAAAACGAACAGTTTCATGTTGAGCTCCTTATTCTATATTCTGCACCTGCTCTCTTATCTTTTCGATCTCGCCTTTGAGTTTCAAGCCGCTGTTCGTAACGGCGATATCGTTGGCTTTGGAACAGATGGTGTTCGCTTCCCTGTTGAATTCCTGAATGAGAAAATCGAGCTGTTTTCCCGCGCCGTCCGTCTTGGTGAGGCGGTAAAACTGCGAAATATGGGAATACAGACGCGTGATCTCCTCGTCGATATTCGACTTGTCCGCAAAAAACGCGACTTCGTTTAGCAATCTCGCCTCGTCGTAGCCCACGCCCTGCAAGGCTTCGGATATGCGCTCTTTGAGCTTTTTGGCGTAATCTTCCTTGACGGCGGGCGCGCGCAGCGCAATCTCGTCCACCGTGGCGTGAATCATCTCCATGCGGCTTTCGATGTCCGAAACGAGCTTTTCGCCCTCCGCTTTCCGCATGACTTCGAGCGCGTCGAGCGCGGCATTCGTCGCCTGCACGAGCGGCGTTTCAAATTCCGAATAATCGTCGAACGCGGCGGTATCTTTCACGATGTCGGGCAGTTTCATGAGCGCGGAAACGGTATAATCGTTTTCCACGGAAAAGCGCTCCGCAAGGCTCTTTGCCGCCGCAAGATAGCTTTGCGCGAGGGAATAGTCCACGGAAAGTTCCGCGACCTTTTCGCGGTTGTCCTTAAAGGAGACGAACACGTCCACCCTGCCGCGCAAGAGTTTTGCCTGCACGCACTTTCTCACCGCGTCCTCGAACGCGACCAAAACCCGCGGCATCTTGACGGTGACGTCGAGGTTGCGGTTGTTCACCGACCTGATCTCCACTAAAATTTCCGAAAAATTGTCCTTATATTCGGCTCTGCCGTAACCCGTCATGCTCTTCATGATAACACCTTTATTGATTTATTTTACCACACATTCCGCCAAATTTCAACCGTTTATCATCGATTTAAATTCGCTTTCGCCTATTATTTTTATGCCGAGCGCCTTCGCCTTTTCCAGCTTGGAGCCGGCTTTCTCCCCCGCAACGACCAGCGTGGTGCTCTTCGTGACGGAAGATTGCGCGTTGCCGCCGTGCTTTTGTATGAGGTTTTCCGCCTCGCTCCGCGTAAACTCCGAAAGGCTACCCGTCAGCACGACGTTTTCCCCCGAAAATACGCCCTGAGCCGCCTGACCGCTATCTTCCGCGGGAGAAACGCCAGCCTCTTCCAGCCGCGAAAGTTCCCTTTCGTTCTCCTTGTCGCGGAAATATTCGTAAATGCTCTGGGCGACGGTCTCCCCGACGTCGTCCATTTCCATCAGCTCTTCCTTGTTCGCCGTGCGTAGCGCGGAAAGCGTTTTGTATTTTTTCGCAAGGTCCGCCGCCGTCTTTTTTCCGACGTTTTCTATCCCCAACGCGAAAATAAAGTTTTTGAGGGGCGCGTTTTTGCTCTTTTCTATGCCGCCGAGCAGGTTTTCCGCCTTTTTCGATTTGAATCCGTCGAGCTTTAAAAGCTGCTTTTTATCGAGGGAATAAAGGTCGGAAAACGCGCGGAGCAGTCCCGCGTCGTAAAGCTGCGCCGCCGTCATTTCGGAAAAGCCTTCCACGTTGACGCCGTCTTTACTGCAAAAATTCGTCACAGAATAAATAACCCTGTCGCGGCACTTTCTGTTCGGGCAAAAGAGGTTTGCCCCCACTTCCTTCACCGCGCTCCCGCAGGAGGGGCATGTTTCGGGAACAGGCACGTCGCGGCAATCTTCCGTGATTTCCGTCGTACCGAGGATTTCGGGAATAACTTCGTTACTGCGGCGAACCAGCACCCGCGCACCTATCTTGACGTTTTTGCGACGGATATCCCCGCAGTTGTTCAAAGTTGCCTTTTTGACCGTCGCCCCCGCGAGTTCCACGGGCTCGAGCAGCGCGAGCGGCGTAAGCTTGCCCGTGCGCCCGACCTGCCATACGACGTCTTTTAAGATCGTCGTCGTCTCCTCCGCCTCGAACTTGAAAGCGATCGCCCAGCGCGGGAATTTATCGGTCGCGCCCAACTCCTCGCGCACGGTAAAGTCGTTGACCTTGACGACCGCGCCGTCGGTCAATATATCCATGTCGCGGCGGGTGTCGTCCACTTCCTTTATCGCGGAAATAACTTCCTTCATATCGCGGCAGACCCGCAAAAACGGGTGCACTTTAAATCCGTTTTTCTTTAAAAATTCCACGCACTCCGTCTGCGAGGAGAGCGCGCCGTCCGACATATAGTTGACGTTGTAAAACATGATGTCCAGCCTGCGAGAGGCGGTGACTTTGGGGTCGAGGTTCCTGATTGCGCCCGCCACGGCGTTGCGCGCGTTCTTGAGCGGTTCCGCCGCGGTTTTGTTGTATTCTTCCAGCGCGGAAAGGCGCATGATCGCCTCGCCCTGCACCTCTATGACGCCCGTATGATTTATGGTCAGCGGAAAACTCTTTATCGTAAGCACCTGCGCCGTGACGTCCTCGCCCGTGACGCCGTTGCCCCGCGTCGCCGCGCCGACGAACTTGCCGTCTTCATAGGTCAGACAAATCGTCAGCCCGTCGAATTTATATTCCACCGTATATTCCGCAGGGCGGGGGTCTATTTTGCGGATACGCTCTTCAAAGGCGTAAAGCTCCTCTTCGGTGAGCGCCTTATCCAGGCTGTACAGCCTGCGGATATGCTCGTGCTTGTTAAAAGCCGCGATGGGCTCGCCCCCCACGCGCTTGGTCGGGGAATCGAAGAGCGTGCGTCCTTGAGCCTTTTCCAACGCGACGAGTTCGTCGTAAAGCTTGTCGTATTCCCTGTCCGACACCGTCGGATTATCCAAAACGTAATACTCGTAAGCGTAGCGGTTGAGTACCTTTACGAGTTCTTCCATTCTGTCCATAAACCTTTCTCCCGCTTAAATTTTTTCCATCGGGGCGAACTTCGCCGCAAGCGATTTGATGCCGACGCTTTTGAACGCGACGTCCACGATGAGGTTGCCTTCCGCGCCCTTGACCTGAATGACGATGCCTTCGCCGAACTTTACGTGGCGCACCTTGTCGCCCGTTTTGTAACCTGCCGCGCTCTGCGCCTTTTTCTGCGCCGCCTGCATCTTTTTGATATAGTTTTCCGCGTAGCCCGAGGAAAATCCCGTGCCGTTCTTCCCGCTGTAGCCCAAATCGTCGCTCTTATCGTAATACGCCTTGGCAAAATCGGGTTTTTTGGCTTGCTCGCGGAACTGCGGCAAATCGAGCACCGGCTGCATTTCCTTTAAAAAACGCGAAGGGACCATGCGCTCCCTGTTGCCGTAAAGAAAGCGGCTTTTGGAATATGTAATATATAGTTTTTTACGCGCGCGCGTTACCGCAACGTACATCAATCGGCGTTCTTCTTCCATCTCGTCGCAGGAGGAAATCGCGCGGGAAATCGGGAAAACGCTTTCTTCGAGACCGCACACGAACACCACGCCGAACTCCAGCCCCTTGACGGCGTGCACCGTGGCAATGCTGACGGCGTCGTCTTCCGCAATGTTGTCCGAATCGGCGGAAAGCGTGACGGAGTTGAGATAATCGGAAAGCACCGCACCGGGATTTAGCTTGGCAAATTCCACGATGGAATTCTGGAATTCGTCGATATTCATGCGCTTGTTGAGGTTTTCTTCCGTATCCTCTAAAAACAGCGTCTTATACCCCGTCTTTTGTATCATCTTTTCCGTAAGTTCGGCAAGCGAACAAGTTTCCTTATCGACGATGAGCGACACGACGAGGTTTTTAAAGTCGTTGATCTTCGCCTTTGCGCCCGCGGGCATTTCTATCTTGTCGACGTCGCACACCGCGTCGAACATACTGAGGTTATAATATTTCGCATAAGCCTGCAATGCATCGATGCTCTTTCCGCCGATGCCGCGCTTCGGCGTGTTGATGATGCGGATAAGCGCCTCGTCGTCGAGCGGGTTGTTGAGCAGCTTCAGATAAGCCAGGCAGTCCTTGATCTCCTTTCGTTCAAAGAACTTGAATCCGCCGTACATTCTGTAGGGAATGTTGTATTTGTTGAACTCCTGCTCGAAAGCGCGGGAAATGGCGTTCACGCGGATAAGCACGGCAAAATCTTTTGCCTTGAGCGAGGGGTTCTGCGACATGAGCTTTTTAATGCTCATCGCCGCGTAAGCCGCCTCGTCGTTTTCGTCGAGGGCGGCAAAACACTCCACCCCCGCCCCGTCTTCGTTTTCCGTCCAAAGTTTTTTTTCGTTGCGCTCGGTGTTGTTCGCGATGACGGTATTTGCGAGCTCCAAAATCTTTTTGGTGGAACGGTAGTTGCGCTCCAGCTTATATTTCTTCGCGCCGGGGAAATTTTTCGGAAAATCGAGAATATTTTTGATTTCCGCACCCCGCCAGCCGTAAATGCTTTGGTCGTCGTCCCCCACGACAAACAAGTTACCGTGTTTCGAGGCGAGCAGTTCGATGATCATGAACTGCACCTTGTTGGTGTCCTGAAATTCGTCGACGTGGATATACTGAAAGCGCGAAGAATAATAATCGAGACTGTCTTTATCGTACGCGAGGAGCTGATAGGTCTTGACAAGCAGATCGTCAAAGTCCAGCGAGTTCGATTTCAGAAGGGTATCCTCGTAAACAGAAAAAACGCGGCATATCTCCTCGATATGCCTTACGCCGAGGTTTTCCCTTTCGTACTCTTCGGGCGTCAACGCCTTGTTTTTCGCCGCGCCGATATGGAATTTTACCTTTTTCGCAAACTCGTCGTCATGGCCGCGCTCGGTGCATATACGCTTGATGACGCGCTCCTTGTCGGTATCGTCGTAAATGGTAAAGTTCCCGTTATACCGCTTATCCAGCCGACCGATGTCCTGCCTTAAAATTTTTACGCACATACTGTGAATGGTGGACACCCACATTCTGCCCACGTCGCCGATGATGCGCGCGAGGCGTTCCTTCATCTCGTTGGCGGCTTTGTTCGTAAAGGTTATTGCCATTATGTTGGCGGGCGATACCCCTTTTTCCAGCACGAGATAGGCGATACGGCTGGTCAGAACGCGCGTTTTGCCGCTGCCGGCGCCCGCGATGACCAACACCGCGCCCTCGGTATCTTCCACCGGCGCGCGCTGTTCGGGATTCAGTTTTTTAAGTATGTCTTCCACGCTGATTCTTTCGCTCATTTTCTTTCTCCGTCTATTCATTGTATCACAAGCGCGGCGTTTTTTCAAGGAAAACCGACTTTATATTTGCAATTTCGCCCGCAGTATGCTATCATGAAAAATATGGGATATATACTCAAAGAAAAACACGTCGTCGTCAGCGGCGCTTCGAGCGGTATCGGCCGCGAACTCGTAAGGCGGCTGATAGCGCAATACGGTTGCGAAATCTACGGCATCGGCAGAAACGAAACACGTCTGAAAGAACTGAAAAATTCCCTGCCGAATCCCGAAAAATTCCGCTATGCGCTCTTTGACGTGAGCAAAAAGGAAAACTGGGACGATTTTGCGAAAAAGCTGCAGGAAGAGAACTTTTCTCCCGACATGCTCGTCAACAACGCGGGCTTTTTGCTGCCCTTTTCCAAAGCGGAAAATTACAGTGAAGAAGATGCGGAAAGCATTCTTTCCACCAACTATCTTTCCTGTTTTTACGCTTTCAAGGCGATTTTGCCGCTGCTGAAAAATTCCCCCGCACCCGCCATCGTAAACGTTTCGAGCTCCGCCGCCCTCGCGCCCGTCGTGGGAACCGCGCTTTATTCCGCGTCGAAGTCGGCGCTAAAAAGCTTTACGGAATGTCTCGCGATGGACTATAAAGGCAAAATATACGTCGCGGGCGTCTATCCCGGTTTCACGAAAACCGATATCTTTTCCCGACAAAAACATGAGGCTAAAAGCAAAATCCTCGACGCCGTCACTACGCCCGTGGATAAAGCGGTAAAGCGCATCGTAAAAAAAATACGGCGCAAAAAGACGACCATCGTAACGGGCGCCGACGCGCGCGCAATGGACTTTTTTTATCGGCTCTTCCCCTCGCTCACGACCAAAGCGATACGCGGTGTACTGAAAAAAAGCGGCCTGGAACTGTTCGACGAGGTATTTTAAAACTTATCCTCCTTGCATTTTCTTTTTTTAATAAAATTGCTACAAAAAGGTTGACAAACTGCCTTCCGCGGCGTAGAATAAATGCAAATTCAATACGGTAACTTTGGGCAGGGTGCAATTCCCGACCGGCGGTAATGTCTTAAAAAAGAACGAGTCCGACAGCCCCAACAGCCGATTGCGGTGAGATCCCGCAACCGCCAGTACAGTCTGAATGGGAAAGTTGCTTGCTTTTCGTTTCGTACACTTTTGTACGGAGCGTTTTGGCGCAAACTTTTTTCTCCCGATGTTACCGCTTCGGGAGGTTTTTTTTATGAAAGGCTACTTCACTGCAAAACGCATTTCCTTCCTGGCGGTATTCACGGCGCTAATCATGGTCGCGACGATGTATCTGAGCGTTCCCAACGGGTTGGGTTATACCAACCTTGGAGACACGTTCATCATGCTCGGCGCGGCGCTTTTCGGCCCCGTGTTCGCCTTAATTTCCGGCGGCATAGGCTCCATGCTGGGCGATGTCTTGCTGGGCTTTACCGTCTACGCGCCGTTCACGCTGGTCGTCAAAGGACTGGAAGGATTCCTCGCGGGACTGGCGGCAAAATCGCTGATAAAAATCGGCTTAAATCGCCACGCCTCGCTCATCATCGGCTTTCTTATCGCCGCGCTGGAAATGATTTTCGGATATTTTCTGACCAACGCCGCGCTATACAAAAGCTTTATTACGGCTTTTACCGACGTGCCGAGCGATTGCATTCAGGGCGCTATAAGCGTCGCCGCGGCGTATATCATCGCGCTCGTGCTTTCCCGCGTCAAAGCGCTGAGAACGATGACCGATAATATGCTTTACGCCCCTTTGCCGCAAAACGTCGCCGCCAACGATTCGGAGAACAAACATGAAAATAACGCTGATTAACGATTTATCGGGATTCGGGAACTGCTCGCTTACGGCGGCAATCCCCGTCCTTTCCGCCCTAAAACACGAAACGCACCCCTTTCCTTCCGCAATACTTTCCAACCAGACGGCTTATGAAAGCTATTTTTTAGTCGACTGCTCGCATTATTTCGACAATTACGTGAAGGAATGGCGGAAGATCGGAGAAAAAACCGACTGCGTCTATCTCGGATTCACGCCGTCGAAAAATCTGCCAGAAAAGTCCGCGGCGCTCGCGGAAGAATACGGCGCGAAATTTTTGTTCGACCCCGTGCTCGGCGACGACGGAGAGCTTTACAAGTGTTTCGACATGAGTTTTGTCGAAACATATAAAAAAAGCGTTTCGAAAGCGGATTTTCTGACGCCGAACCTTACGGAATGCTGTCTTTTGTGCGGCGAAGATTACCCGTCTTTGCTTTCCGAAACGGATATAACCGCATTTACGGAAAAGGTTTTTAGTCTCGCGGAACGACTCCAACAAGAAGGCGCGAAAAACGTCATCGTCACAGGCGTAAAATTTCAAAACCGACTTTTCAACGTCTGCGCGCTGGAAAGCGGACGGTATCTGTGCGAGTGCCGCTACCGCGGCAAAGCTTATTCGGGAACGGGAGATTTGTTCGCGTCGGTATTTCTCGGCTACGCGCTCAAGGGCGAAAAATACGAAAACGCCGTGAAAAAAGCAGGCGATTTCGTTTCGGAATGCATCGCGTACAGCATGAAACAAAATATTCCCGGCGTTCACGGCGTGGATTTTTTCCCGTTTCTGAAAAATTTATGAACGAGCCGCAAAATCCTTGCATTTCTTTTTTGATTTGGTGTATACTGTATTTGTAACTAAAGCCTGCCCTGTGCGATTGGGAAGAAGAATTGCTCCACAAATAACGATAAGAAGCCATTTTGGTCTACGTTGATATGCAGAGCCTT
>CASETU010000112.1 GCA_949290895.1 uncultured Bacillota bacterium | reverse complement strand
TATTGAATGGTAAAAGTATTAAAGGTTACAGCAAACAGCATTTATTCGCTGAAGACTACGTGCATGGTAATGGATTCGTTTTCCTCGATGGTTGCAAAAAGTTTCCATTTGTTGATATCTGCAACTTTTTTTGCGATGGACAGTCCGAGTCCGCTTCCGCCGGTGTCGCGGCTTCTGGAGTTGTCCGCACGGTAAAAACGTTCGAAAATTTTGTTTTTTGCCTCTTCTTTGATGGACGATACTTTATTATATACTGTAAATATTGCTTTTTCGCCCGTTTTTTTCAATGTGCAGCGGATTTCCTTGCCTTCCGAATATTTCAAAGCGTTGTCGATGAGTATAGTGATGATTTTTTCTATCGAAGCGGCGTCGGCGGTAATGAGAATATTGGGGTCGAAGTCCGTAACGATTTCCATGCCTTTTTCAAAAGCCAGCGCGTCGAATTGCAATACGCATTTTCCTATTAAAACGCTTAAATTCAGTTCCTTGTTGTCGAGCAGTTCTTTCGTTTCGTCGAGCTTTGCTAAGGAAAGCAAGTCTGAAATCAGGCTGCTCATGCGATGTGTTTGTTGTTTAATGTTGGAAACGTATTCGTTGTCCGATTCGAGGGATAATACCTCCGCGCTTGCGGAAATAATGGAAATAGGGGTTTTCAGTTCGTGGCTCGCGTCGGAAATGAATTGATTTTGCTTGACGAGCGCGTCCTGTATCGGTCGGAAAACCGCATAGGAAAGTCCCCATACGATGAAGAACAGTAGAATATATGAGCCTGCGAGAACGAGAAAGTAAACCGTTGCCGATTGCGATTCGAATTCCTTTTCGATAGAGCGGTCCGCCGCGATAAAAATCAACTCGTCCTGATTTTTTATGATGCGATAAAAGGTGTCTCCGATTGCTCCGGAATGCTCGCCGCTGTCCATCGCTTGTTTGTAAATATCGAAAACCTGTATTTCGTCGTAGCAGTTGCTGTCATAAGTGTAGTCGGTCGCGCCCGAAGCGGTAGTGCGGATAATGATGCCGCGCTGTATTTCCACGGAAGAAAGTTCGCCCGGTCTGATCTTTTCCAACATTTCTTTCAATGCCACATCGGTAGATACGCTTACGTTTTTGTGTATCAGACCGAATATGACGACTCCGCTCGTTAAAAACACGCCCAGCAAAATGAGCATGGTTATGGCTATAAATTTAATTCTGGCCGCCCTTAGCATTCGAATCCTCCAGAATATATCCGATTCCCCTGAGCGATTTTATGTTGACCGTGGAAGAGAGCAGCGTGAGCTTTTTTCTGAGGAAAGAAACGTGGACTTCTATCGCATTGTATTCCGCCTCGCTGTCAAAACCCCAGATTTTTTCTATAAGCCGCTCTTTGTTCAGTGCTTTGCCGCCGTTGAGTATCAGCATTTCCATGATTTGGAATTCCTTTTTTCCCAAGGAAATTTCCTGACCGTTGCAGGTCAGCGAACAATTATCGCGATTAAGTTTTAAATCGCCATAGGAAAGCGTATCTCCGACAAACTGATTCTTTCTGCGAAGGAGCGCCTTTATCCTTGCAAGCAATTCCGCCGATTCAAACGGCTTTGTAAGGTAATCGTCCGCGCCGAGGTTCAACCCGTAAATTTTATCGTAGGTCTGCGATTTTGCGCTCAGCATCAGAACGGGGGTGGAAATGCGGTTGTTTCTGAGTTCCTGAATGATTTGATACCCGTCCATTTTCGGCAGCATGATGTCGAGAATAATGACGTCATAAATGTTGGAAAGAGCTTTATCCAGTCCGTCTTCGCCGTCGTAGGCGCAATCCGTATTGAAATTGTTTTTCTTAAGTATTGCCGAAACTGCCTTTACGAGCTGTACTTCGTCGTCCACAATCAGAATTTTCATAATTTGACCTCATTGTTGATTTGAATACAGTATAACACGTTTTAATTGAAATTTGCTTAAAAATTTTTAAAAAAATAAATGCAAGTTCAATCTTCGGGTTGTAAAATGATGGCAACAATAAAAAATTCGGTAAAAAGGTCATCATGGGCAGAATTTTTATTCTTATCGTTACCGTCCTTGCCGTCATACTGATGTCTTGGTTTTGCAATGAAGAGGACCCAGACAAGGAAAACGCGCAATCTTCGAACATAGTTGCTTCGGAAAGCAGAAAATATTCCGTATCTGCGCTGCAAAATTCCGCAACGGTCATCAATTTGAAAGATGACGGAAAGAGTGAAATTTGCGGCAGCGGCGCAACGGCTGCGCTTTCAGGTGTCTCTATCGACGGCGCGGGAACTTACGTGCTCAGCGGGAAACTGAGCGACGGACAGGTTTACGTGAACGCGGAGGACGGCGTGAAACTCATTTTGGACGGGGCAGACATTAACAGTTCTACGGGCGCGGCGATCGTCGCAACGGGCGGCGAAACGCATTTGGTGTTGCAAGACGGAACGGAAAATCATCTTTCCGACGCGAAAATCTATGCAAACGGAGAATTTACCGACGGTTGTATTTACGCGGAAAAAACGCTCGTTATCGAAGGCAAGGGAAAGCTGAAGATAGACGGTAATTTTGCCGACGGTATTTCCTGCGGCGAACGGCTCGTCATCGAGGGCGGTGAACTTCGCGTAGATGCGGTTCGGAATGCTTTGCACGGAAAAAGCGCGGTGTTGCTGCGCGGCGGAAACGTCTATTTAGGCGCCTGAATCGAAATATAATGACGAAACAAAAATATCCGACTTTTCGCGTCGGATATTTTTTTGTATATTATTATTGAAAAACATCGTAAAGTCTGATAAAATTAAATCGGGTTTTACAAAAGATGAAAAAATACCGATTGATAAATTTCCGTCCGTTTGTCCTGCTCGCCGCATGTCTTTGTGCGGGGGCTTTTTCGGCGTATCTTGGATTTGTTGCGTCTTTTGCCGTTTCGGTATTTTCGTTGCTTACGGTGGTCGTTGCCGCCGGGCTGATTGCGGTAAAAATCCGAAAATCAGTTTTGCCGTGCATATTTTCCGTGTTGTTTTTCGCGTTTTCTTTTTTGAATGTATTTATAATTTTGTATCGCTATGAAAACGCAGACGTACCCGCAGCGATCTACGCGGTTGACGGCAGAATTTCCCGCGTGGAGGAAAGGGAGGATCAAAGTTTTCGCTTGATTGTGAGCGATCTTTTTTTCGGCGGAGAACAAAGGCGCTTTTCCCTTGCATTATATGTCGGGGAGGATCGGGGTTTTGCGGTCGGCAAAAGGATATCGTTTTCCGCAGAGGTGGAAAGTTTCGGGTTGTTTTTCGACGGAAAACTGTCTTCTTACAACATCGTGAATAATGTGAAATATCGCGCTTACTTGAATGAGGGAGCGAGCTTTTATCTTTACGGCGGCGAAAAAACGCTGTTCGAGGCGGGAAATTTGCTGATTTACGAAACTTTGCGGAAGGGGTTGCCCGATGCGGAATTTTCCGTTGCCTATGCGCTTTTGACGGGCGAAGACTGCTACATGGACGGCGACACGCTGAAAAATTTTCGCAGCGGGGGCGTCGCGCATATTTTGCCGTTTCGGGATTGCATATAGGCGTGCTCGCCGCGGCACTCGTGTTCTTTGCAAAATTGTGTCGACTGCGCGGCGCACCCAAAATTGCGTTTTGCGGGGTCGTTTTGTTTTTATATGCGGGAATATGCGGATTTTCGCCTTCTTCCGTTCGTGCTTTCGTTATGGCAATGGTATTTCTGACGGCAAAAGAATCGGGCATGAAGTACGACGCGCTTTCATCGCTTGCGTTTTCGGCGATAATCGTATTATTCTTCTTTCCGATGCAGTTTTTCTCTGTCGGGGTCAGGCTTTCATATTCCGTCGTCTTCGCCATTTTGCTTTTATCGAAACGCATTGCGCGCGTTTTTGCTTTTCTGCCCGATAAAATTTCTTCTGCGACAGGCACCGTCGTTGCGGCGCAAATCGGCTCTTTGCCCGTTTCTCTTTACTATTTCGGCGTCGTTTCACCCGTTTCCGTCATCGTGAATTTGCTGGCGATACCGCTTGTCTCCGCATTGTTCGTTTCGCTTTTTGTCGGCGTGGTCGTCGGCGCTTTGTTCGATATACCCGTTATCGCGCTCTTTTTGCAAAAATACGCTTTGCGCGTTTTAGTAGGGGCGATCATGATTTTCGACTACGAAAAATTGCTCGTTTACGGCATCGCGTTCGGCGTTTTTACGATTTTTTATTATTTTTTGATTTTGCTTTTATCCGATAAAATCAACCTGAAAAAGAAAACTCTGCGTTTTTTGGCGGTCGTGTTTTCTTCTTTCTTTTTCGGCGGAACGGCGGTTTTGACGGATATAAACAAGCGGTCGATAAAGATTTGTGTGGCGAGCGATTCTGCCGCGAATTCTCTTTGCGTTCTGCAAGGAGAAAAGGCGTATCTTATATTGTCGGGCGGAAAAGGCGGTTCGTCTTTCTATAACGTAAGGCGCTTTCTGGAAAGGGAAAAGATTTCTTCCCTTGATTTGATCGTATTGAACAGCGATGCTTACGTTTTTGCAAACGCTTTCGTCTCGCTTGTCGAAAACGTTTGGTATACAGGGGAAAACGGACCTTTTGCCGACGAGCTTTTCGGAATTCGTTTTTATGTTTTTTCGCCCGAGGAGAAACTCGTTGCCGATATCGGTGCGTTTTATCTCGGCAGCGACGGCGTAACCTTGGTATATGTAACAGGCGATAGCCGCATTATGGTTTGCGCGGAGAAAAGCGAAATTTCGGCGTATAGAGGGAGTTATGATTTGCTGGTTGCGCCGCGTTTTCCCGACACGGCGGAAGAATTGCGGATTTCGTCGTTTGCGTTGTTCGGACCATCGGAAGATTATCCGAATTGTTATAAAGAGGGAAATTTATTGTATAAAATCGTTTCGGGCGCCATAAAACGAATATAAAGTTCTTGCCAATTCATCGAAAAAATGATAGAATAAACACATACGAAAAATCAAGGGTGCGGAGCGCGGCATGAAATTCGCGGATTTTAAAAAATATCTGTCGGCGGTGAATTGCGACAGCATATATCTGATTGCGGGCGAAGACGCTTATTTTCGCGCCGCGGCTCTTGAAAGTTTGAAAAAGAGGTTTATTTCCGAACCGCAACTCAACGTAAGCGTCTTTGACGGGGAAACCGCTTTAAGCGGTTTCGGGGAAATTTCCGCCGCGCTGCACGCTTATCCGTTTTTGAGCGAAAAAAGAATGGTGGTGCTTAAGGAATTTTATCCGAAAGCGGACTTTTTCAACAGGGAATTAAAGCCGTATTTTGCCTCTCCCGTAGCGGAAACGCTGTTTGTGATAGAGAACGCGGGGCAATGCGACGTATTGAAGAAAGCGGAAAACCTCGTAGTTGTCGATTGCGAAAAGGAAGACTCGGATATTTTGGCAAAATGGGTCGTGAACGAATGCGCAAAGGAAAACGTGAGCATTTCGCGGCAGGTTGCCGAAAAGGTGGCGAATTATTCCCTCTTCGACATGACGAAAATTTCGGGTGAAACGAAAAAACTCATTGCTTACGCGGGCAAAGGCGGAGAAATCACCGAAGAGGTCGCCGAAATATTAGTTAATAAGGATACGGAGTATCAGATATACGAACTTACGGAATGTATCGGCAAAAAAAGAAACGACGAGGCATTGCGCATCGTCAAAGATATGTTGGCGAAAGGAGAACCTCCGCAACGGCTGATTGTTAGCATATATAATTATTTCAGAAGGCTTTTGCACATTTCTTTAAGCCCGCTCGACAACGCGGAGTTGTCGAAATTGCTGGGTATTAAGGAATATGCCGTGAAAAAATCGCGTGAGCAGGCAAAGGCGTTTAAGAAAAAAGCATTGAAAAAAGCGGTGGATTTTCTTTCGGACGGAGATTACGCCGCAAAGTGCGGAAAAACAGATTTCGATGCGGTTCTGACCGCTTCTCTTTTTGAAATTTTATTGTGAGGAAAGGCTATGGACAAATTGTTCAAGGAAATAGGCGAGGTGTTTTCACAGCTCGGTGATTTCAGGGTGTTGCTGGGAGCGGTTCTGTTTATCGCTCTTTTTACGGTGATTTATTATTTTCTCTTTAAATTTTTAAGAGAAAACGGCGCGGTCGTGTTTGTAAAGATCGCAGTGCCTCTCGTTGCCATTTTAGGGATTGCCCTGATGTGTCTGCGCGACAAATACGCTTTGAATAGATATTTTATTTTCGTGCCGTTTATCGTGATGATCATCGTCAGTATCGTTTATTCCGTGGAGTTCAAAAGCGCGATATGGCGGAAAGCCAACCTGAAATTTTTCGGTACGACGAAACACGCTATCAAAAATTACAGCGAAGTGGAGGTCAGCAGCTGTATCGACGAAATTATTCGCGCTTTACAAAACATGTCTAAAAACGACATAGGTGCGATAATAGTCCTTTCCAGCGGCAACGTGCCCGAACGGATTTTGGAAAGCGGCGTGGAAATCAATTCCGACATCACTTCGCAGCTGATCGAAAGCATCTTTTTCCCGAAAACGCCTTTGCATGATGGCGCCATGATCATTGCGGGAACGAAGATCGTCGCCGCAGGGTGTTTCCTTCCGCTTTCGCAAAAGGAAAATTTGCCCAAAGAGCTTGGCACGCGTCATCGCGCGGGTATCGGCATAACGGAAAATATCGACGTGACAACGCTGATTGTTTCCGAAGAGACGGGTATTATTTCCATCGTCAAGGGCGGCAATATTACGCGATATGCCGATTCCGAACTGCTGAGAAAGACGCTCAGCAAATTCTACTGGCAGGACATGAATGTAAAATAGAGGTGAGAGCATGAAAAAGAAAGACGAAGTAAAATTCACGAAAATGAATAAATTCCTCATGGTTTTAGGGTCGCTTGCCCTCGCTTTGTTCACGTATATCGTGGTAATGTTGTAAAATATGAAAAGCGTTTTACAAACGACTGAGTTTTTGCTTCCGCGCGGCGGAACGGATTTCTCCGCGTGGGCGGTCGTGGCGTGCGATCAGTTTACTTCCGAGGCGGCGTACTGGCAAAAACTTGCCGATTACGTAGGAGATAAGCCTTCAGCGTTAAAAGTAACGTTGCCGGAAATTTATCTTTCCGAAGAAGGTGCGGAGCGCCGTATCGACGATACGATGAGGAAATATCTTAAAGACGGTCTGTTCGAGAAAACGGAACGCGGATTGATCTTGACCGTGCGCAGCACGCCTTACGTAAAGCGTCGGATCGGGCTTGTCGGTACAATCGATTTGGAAGAATACGACTATACGAAAGGGGCGGAAACGTTGGTGCGCGCTACGGAGGCTACGATAGAAGAACGTATCCCGCCGCGGCTGAAAATACGCAAAAACGCGCCTGTGGAATTTTCGCACATCATGCTTTTATACGACGATGTCAGCCGTTCCGTCAATGAACAACTGTATGAAAACAGGGCGCAATACCGTAAAATTTACGATTTTGACCTCAATATGGACGGCGGACACGTCGAGGGCTATTTCATAAAAGACTGCGAAGAGATTCTCGGCGCTTTCGCGCGCTTTGCAGAAAAAAAGGACTCGTTTTTATTCGCCGCAGGCGACGGAAACCATTCTTTGGCGACGGCGAAAGCGCACTGGAACGAAGTCAAAAAGAATTTGCGCGGCGATGAAATTCTTTTTCACCCTGCGCGGTTTTGTCTTGTGGAAGTCGTCAATATTTACGACGACGGCATATATTTCGAGCCGATATACCGTTATGTGAGCGGTGTCGAAAGACAGAAGTTTATAAATGAGATACTGAAGGCTGAGGGCGATTTTCTCGTTTACGACGGGAAAGCTTACGAAGGAAAGAAAAATAAAATCGGCATTCCCGCGACTATTGCGAACGTGGACGCGGCGATTAAAGATTATATTTCCGCTTTCGGCGGAAAGGTCGATTACGTGCACGGCGAAATGAATCTGCAAAACCTTGTGGAAGGCGATGAAAGTTCCGTCGGCGTCACGTTTGACGCGTTGGAAAAAGGAGAACTGTTCGGTTACGTGGCAAAAAACGGCTCGTTACCGAGGAAAACTTTCTCTATGGGAGAGGGCGTGGAGAAAAGATATTATCTGGAAGGCAGAATGATTACGGACGGAGAATTTTGAATATGGGTTTGAAAGTATGTAAATTCGGAGGAACTTCCATGGCGGACGCAAAGGCGATCCGTCAGGTGGAAAGCATTGTAAGGGCAGACGCGGACAGACGTTATATCGTGGTGTCTGCGCCCGGCAAACGGTTCAAAGACGATATAAAGATAACCGACCTTTTGTATAAATGCTATGAAGAGGCAGTGGAAACGGGCAAATGCAGCGAGTTTTTCGCTCCCGTCCGTGCGCGTTTTAAGGAAATCGTAAACGATTTAGGACTTACCTTCGATATCGACGCCGTTCTCGACGAAACGGAAGAGGCTATAGCCGCGAATACGGAGAGCGCGGATTTCGCCGCGTCGAGAGGAGAATATCTGAGTGCTCGTGTGACTGCGGAACTTTTGGGTTATAAATTTATCGACGCGACGGAATTTATCCGCTTTGACAGCCGCGGAAATCTCAATCAGGCGTATACCGACGATAAGATAAAAAACGTTTTTGCTGATGTGGAATATGCCGTCATTCCCGGATTTTACGGAAAAAATTCCTACGGAAAAATTAAGACGTTCAGCCGCGGCGGTAGCGATATAACGGGTTCTATCGTCGCGGGGGGCGTGGACGCCGACCTTTACGAAAACTGGACGGATGTTTCGGGATTCATGGTTTGCGATCCGCGTATCGTGCCGGAAACGAAAATCATAAAGTGCATAACTTATAAAGAATTGCGCGAGCTTTCTTATATGGGAGCATCGGTACTGCATGCCGAAGCGATTTTTCCCGTCATGAAAAAGCGCATTTCCATCAATATCCGCAATACTTTCGAGCCGCAGGCGCCGGGTACGATGATCGTGCCTACGGAAAAATATACGCACCTCGGCGACAACGTCATCACAGGTATTGCGGGGAAGAAGGACTTTACCGTTATTTTCCTTGAAAAATCATTGATGAATGCCGAAGTGGGATTTATCAGGAAAATTCTTTCCATTGTAGAGCACCACGGCATTTGCGTGGAGCACGTTCCGTCGGGAATCGATACGCTTTCCATTATCATTGAATCTTCTTATTTGAAAAACGGCGTTTTGAGCGATCTCGTCAATGAAATCCGAGAAAGCGTTGCGCCCGATTATATTCACGTTACGGAAAACGTGTCGCTCGTCGCGACCGTCGGGCACGGAATGGCAAGGAAAGCGGGCGTCGCTTCTCGCCTCTTTACCGCTTTGGCAAAGAGCAATATCAATATTCAGATGATAGACCAGGGTTCGAGCGAGCTCAATATCATCGTGGGCGTGGCGAATGCGGATTACGAGAAGTGCATCAAAGCCATTTATTGTGAATTTTTCTCATAAATGAAAAAAATTTTATTGACATTGACAAAGGTTTCATGTACAATATATAGTGGTTTAACAGGTAAATTACTTGTATCTTAATATTTTTGGAGGAAGTTTGATTATGGATTACGCTAAAGAGTCTTTGAAACGACATGCCGAATGGAAAGGCAAAATCGAAATGGTTTCGAGAGTTCCCGTAAAGAATAAGGAGGATCTCTCGCTCGCTTATACGCCGGGTGTTGCGCAGCCCTGTCTGGAAATCCAGAAAGACTACAATAAATCTTTCGAACTGACGAGAAGATGGAATACCGTTGCCGTCGTAACGGACGGAACTGCGGTTCTCGGTCTCGGCGACATCGGTCCCGAAGCTGGTATGCCCGTTATGGAAGGCAAGAGCGTTCTTTTCAAGACCTTCGGCGATGTGGACGCCATTCCGCTGTGCATTAGGAGCAAGAACGTGGACGACATCGTCAACACCGTTAAATTGCTTGCGGGCAGTTTCGGCGGCGTAAATCTCGAAGATATTTCTGCGCCCAGATGCTTTGAAATCGAAAAGAGATTAAAAGAAGACCCCGAAGTCGATATTCCTATTTTCCACGATGACCAGCACGGCACGGCAGTCGTTTGCATCGCGGCGTGTATCAATGCGCTCAAATATGTGAAAAAGGAATTTAAGGACGTAAAGGTCGCATTCAGCGGTGCGGGCGCTGCGGGCGTTGCTATTGCAAAGCTTTTCACGAAACTCGGCGTTAAAGATATTTTCATGTGCGACAGAAAGGGCATTATTTGCGAAGGCAATGAGGGCATGACTCCCGCTAAGCAGGAAATCGCCGCGTTCACGAATAAGGAGAAGAGAAAGGGTACGCTTGCCGACGCCATGAAAGGCGCGGATATCTTTGTCGGCGTAAGCTCTGCGGGCATCGTTTCCGAAGAAATGGTCAAATCGATGAACCCCGGCGCAATCGTTATGCCGATGGCGAACCCTGTTCCCGAAATCATGCCCGACCTCGCGAAAAAAGCGGGTGCGGCTGTTGTCGGTACGGGCAGAAGCGACTTCCCGAACCAGATTAACAACGTTCTTGCGTTCCCCGGAATTTTCCGCGGCGCGTTGGACGTGAGGGCTACCGATATCAACGAAGAAATGAATGTTGCCGCTGCTTATGCGATTGCTTCGCTCATTTCTGACGAGGAACTTTCGCCCGATTACGTTATTCCCGCTCCGTTTGACAACAGAGTGGCGAAAGTTGTAGCAAAAGCTGTCAGTGAAGCTGCCGTCAAGACGGGCGTAAACAGAATCTAAAAAACATAAAATATAGAGAACGGAAACCTTGCGTTTTCGTTCTTTTTGCATAATTATATAAAATATACATAAAATAAAATTCGGTATTGACAAAAATATGTAATCGTTGTATAATATACATAATAAACGGCAATAAAAATATTAAGCCGTAAAGGAGTTCGTTTATGGGTAGAAAAAGAGGCGATTATTTCGGTTTGGGCAGATTGCTCAGCATTATTTTGGCGATTATTCCCGTTACCTCTTGGATATGCGGGGCTGTTACCCGTTTTTCCGAAGGGAAGATTCTTGCGGGAATTTTAAGATTGATTCTTGGTTGGAACATTATTTGGATTGTCGACCTGATTCTTATAATTTTAGGCGGCAGTATTTTGCGTATTATCCCGCTGTAATGCAGTAATGAGGCGGGAATTAGAATTTATCGCATAAAATAAAAATATTTTAAAAATAATTTAAAATTCCCGTTGACAAGTTTGCATATTTATGTTAAATTTAACGTACTGAAGGCTTTGTAGTTTATACAGAGCCTTTTATATTTTTTGGAGACGGTGAGGATTATGAAAAATACGGAAAAGCCAAAGTATCTGCGAAGCGATAACGTAATACCTGATTTCGAGTATTTGTTTGACGAAGAAAAGCCTAAACCCGAACGGTTGGAAAAAAAGAAAAAATCCGGTGTGGGTTTTCGTTTTTACAAACGCCTTTTAAAAGATAATAAGGGTGGATTTATATTCAGTTTATTGACATTTATTTTGAAGAATTTGCCTGTATGGGTCATGCCGATCATCACGGCGAATATCATCGATTTGGCGTCTGAGCCGAAGTCTGACGCAGTCATACACAGCATCATTGTCAATTCTATCGTGCTGGCCGTCGTTTTGCTGCAAAACATTCCCACGCACGTTCTCTATTCACGCATTACTGATAAGATGCTCCGCCGAACGGGGGCGGGGCTTAGAAGTGCTGTCGTTAAAAAATTGCAGCATCTTTCCATTACATATCACAAAGAAATCGAAACGGGGAAAATACAAAGTAAATTTCTGAAAGATATAGAAAGCGTGGATGCTTTGAATACCAACTTGATGAAAATCCTTATTCCGAATATCATTGTGGCTATCGTTTCCATCGGGATTTCCATTTACAACAGTTGGCTAGTTACGCTTTTTTTCCTCGTCATCATACCTGCCAACGTATTGCTCACGCAGTTGTTCCGTAAGAAAATGCGTAAGAAAAACCACATGTACCGCGTGGAAAACGAATCGGTTTCCGCAAAACTCAGCAATATGTTGGAAATGCTCACCGTAACGAAAGCTCACGGGCTGGAGGACGAAGAGATAGCGCATTTTGAAAAGAACGTCAGATATCTCATGGCGCGCGGGCTGGATGTGGATAAGACTAACTCGTATTTCGGTTCCGCATCGTGGGTCGTTGCAAACATTTTGAGCGGCGCATGTCTCATCTTTTGCGCGGCGCTCGCCCTTAATAATGTTATTTCTACGGGCGATATCGTGCTTTATCAGTCGTTGTTTGCGTCCATAAACGCGGCGGTGCAGACCATTATCAATGTGCTGCCGACTTTCTCTACCGGGTTTGAAGCAGTCAATTCCATTTCGGAAATCATGATGTCGAAAGACGTGGAGGACAGCCGCGGAAAGAGAAAACTCGATCACGTCGAAGGCAACGTGCGTTTCGACAATGTTTGTTATAAATATCCCGACGGCGCACAATACGTTGTGGAAAACTTCAATTTAGATGTAAAAAAAGGCGAGTGTATCGCCGTCGTCGGCGCGTCGGGCAGCGG
>CASETU010000111.1 GCA_949290895.1 uncultured Bacillota bacterium | reverse complement strand
TTTACACTCACTTATGCCTTTGTGCTGCAGATGGTGATGGAAAGGCGCCATCAGAAATATCCTCTTTTTCGTGCGCTTGTAATATAGGACCTGCAATATAACGGAAACCCCGCTGACAACGAACATGACGCCGAAAATCGGAACGTAAAAGACATTGCCCGTGAACGCCGCCTGCGCCGCGAGAAAACCGCCCAACGCCAGCGACCCAGTATCGCCCATGAACACGCTCGCGCGGTTGACGTTGAAAAACAAGAACCCCACGAGAGCGCCCGCCAGCGCGACGTTGAGCAAAAGCACGGCGTCGTATTCCGTTGCAGCTAAATAAGCCGCCTGATTTTTCTGTAAAATAATCAGTAAGGTAAACGGAAAAAGATAGCCTAAAACCGTAGATCCCGCAAGCCCGTCCAATCCGTCGGTCAGATTGACGCAGTTGGTGAGCGCGATGAATAAAAGCGCGACGAGCGGTATGACGAACCTCCCGAGCTCCGCCGTCCTGCGCGTGAAAGGGAGATATGCCTGCGACAACCCGTTTTTATAGGCAAATACGCCCGCGATAGCGCCGATAAAAACCTGAAAAATAATTTTCTGATAAGGTTTGAGCCCCTCGTTGCGGCGAAATTTTATCTTGATGAAATCGTCCAAAAATCCCGTTATCATGTAGGCAATCCCGAACACGGCGGAAACCGCCGCAACGCGGCCTTTTCCCCCGCCGAAGATAAAAAACGCCGCGATTGCCGCAATAACAAAAAACAGACCGCCCATGGTAGGCGTTCCGTTTTTGCTTTTGTGTTCTTCCACGTATTTCAATATGGTCTGCTGCGCCTTTCTTTTCCTCAACCAAGGAATAAAGAGCGCCGCCAGCGCCGCGCAGAGCGCGGCAGCCGATAAAAATGAAAATAGATAAGCTTTCACGATTCCCGTTCCCGATAAATTTTCTCTATACAATCTTTGTCGTTATACAGGTGTTTTATACCGAGAATCTCCTGATATTTCTCGCACCCCTTGCCCGCGATAAGCACAGCATCGCCCCTGTGCGCATAGTTGAGGGCGTAACGAATAGCCTCCTTGCGGTTCTGAATTACTACGAAATTCTTACTTTCTTTCAGCATGCCGCTTTCGATGTCCCGAATGATTTCCATCGGCTCTTCAAAGCGCGGATTGTCCGAAGTGATGACGGTAAAATCGGCAAGCCGCCCCGCGATCTCACCCATGACGGCGCGTTTCGACACGTCGCGGTTCCCCCCGCAGCCGAACACGCATATCAGTCGGTCGCGCACAACCTTTTTCAACGTCTGCAAACTGTTTTCCAGCCCGTCGGGCGTATGCGCATAATCCACAAACACCGAGACGCCGTCCGGCGCAGGCACGCGCTCCAGCCGCCCCTCCACTACGCCTACCTTTTCCAAAGCGCGGGAAACATCTTTGACCTTGACGCCGAGGAGCGAACAAGCCACACCCGCCGCAAGGGAATTATATACATTGAAACCGCCCAGCAAATGAGAGCGCACGCGGAACACGTTGTCGAAGAGATTGAGCACATATTCCGTTCCGTCTATATCTTCTTTTACGTTTATCGCAAATACGTCGGCGGGATTTTCGATACCGTAGGAAATCGCCTTGGAATTTTCCGAAAGGATTTCCCGTCCCAGCGCGTCGTCGCTGTTGACGACGACATACCGACACTTGTCCGAAGAAAGAAAGCGCTTTTTTGCCGCCTTATAGTTGTCCATCGTCTTGAAATAATCGAGATGATCCTGCGTGAGGTTAGTCAGCACGCCCACCTCGAATTTCACGTCTTCCAGCTTTTTTAACTCGACGGCGTGCGCGGAAACTTCCATGACGACGTAATCGATGCCGTACCCATACATTTCATGCAGTATTTTATGTAAAACGAGCGGGTCGGGCGTCGTAAGAGTAGGCTCGTAAAACGTGTTGCCGAAAAACACGCCGAGCGTGCCGATAAGCCCGACTTTCTTCCCCGCACGCTCCAAAATTTCCTTGATGATATGCGTAGTCGTCGTCTTGCCGTTGGTCCCCGTCACACCGACGATCTTCATCTGCTCCGACGGGAAGGAATAGAACGCCGCCGCAAGATAGCTCATCGCCCTGCGGCTGTCCTTTACAACGACTTGCGGAATGCTTACGTCGGTAAGTCTTTCGCAAACAATAGCGCTCGCGCCGTACTTTTCCGCCTCCGCCGCAGCTTCGTGGGAATCGAAACTTCCCCCCGATATACAGATGAAGAGGTGATTTTTCTGCACCTTTTTGCTGTCCACGGAAATATCCGTTATCCGCGCGTTGTCTTCACCAACGATGCGCTCATACTCCAACCCCGCAATCAAATCTTTCAGCAACATGTTATGTACCGCTCCTCGCAATATTTTTCGCCTTGATGATTCCCTCGAAAATTTCTTTTGCATACGGGGCGGCAACGGTACTGCCGTAATATTCCCCTTCCGGTTCGTCCACGATGACGAGCGCGAGATATTTCGGATTGTCGGCGGGAAAACACCCCACAAAAGAAGATACGTATTTTCCCGCGGCGATGACGCCGTTTTCGTATTTCTGCGCCGTCCCCGTTTTTCCCGCAACGCGGTAACCTTCGATAAAAGCTTGCTTTCCGCCGCCTTCCGCCACGACCTTTTCCAACATTCCGGTGACTATTTCGCTCGCTTTTTCGCTGATGACTCTGCCCTTGCTTTGCGGCAGTATCACCTCGGCTACGTTTCCGTTCTTATCGTAGACCTGACGCACGAAATGCGGCGTATAATACGTGCCGCCGTTGACGATCGCGCCGACTGCCGCTGCCAGCTGAATAGCCGTCACCGCGACGGTCTGACCGAACCCGATACGCGCGAGATCGACTTCTTTTACCGCCGTTGACGGCAAAAGCATTCCCTGCGCCTCCCCGTTAAAATCCACGCCCGTCACGCTGCCGAGATTGAGTTTGTTCATGTATTTATACATCGTTTCCGTACCCAGCGCAAGCGCAAGGTCGACAAATATCGGGTTGCAGGAATTATTGAGCGCACCAGCCAAATCGAGCGCGGAATGTTTGCCGTTTTTATGATCGCTCCAACACTTTACGCGCTGACCGCCGACATAGCGGTATCGCGAGGAATTGAAAATATGCGTCGGAGAAAACGCTTTCGGATTGCCTTGCAGATATTCTTCGATATTCGCGGCAGTCGTAATGATTTTAAAAGTGCTGCCTGGCTCGTAGCTATCGGTCAGCAGAGTGTTACGGCTTAAAGCGTTTAACAGTTCGAGATCGTCTCTCGGCACATCGTTCAAATCGTAAGACGGCTTTACCGTGCAAGCGAGGATTTCTCCCGTGGACGGATCCAAAATGAGGGCGCTTGCGGACTTCGGTTTTTGAATCTGATAAGCCTGTTCCATCGCGCGTTCCGCGATTTCCTGTATCTCGTAATCGATGGTCAGCTGAATGTTCATGCCGTCCGTCGCGGGAACATAAGTAGGC
>CASETU010000110.1 GCA_949290895.1 uncultured Bacillota bacterium | reverse complement strand
GATTATACCGCTACCGCGCATACGGAAGTCAAGGTGCTTGCGAAGGGCAATCTTGAAGGCACGCTGCTTTCCTCTGCGTACAGCGAAACGCTGGTGCTGAAATATGCGCTCGCGACGCCTGCGGTAACGGTAAACGGTACGGCGGTAAGTTGGAACGCGGTGGAGAACGCGTCACTCTACGAAGTCTATGTAAACGGGGAAAAGATTGCCGAAACAGCTTCGACGCAGTATGATTTCCTTTATCTTTACGTCGGGGAAATTTCGGTGTCCGTCAAAGCTGTTTCGGGCAGCGACGACTATCTCGATTCGACGCTCAGCGAAGAAGTTTCCGTTTATCTTGCAAAGGAAGCGCTTTCTGCGCCGACCAACCTCCGTCTGGAAGACAAGACGCTCGTGTGGGACGTCGTAACGGGTGCGACGGGCTATACCGTGTTCAATAACGGGGAAGAGGTCGCTACGGTTACGGAAAACCGCTATGAGGTCCCGCAGGAGTATTTTGATGCGGACGTTTCCGAATTGCAGGTGCGTGCCGATTCGACTTTGTTCGATTCGTCGCTTTTGAGTGAAAAATTCGGCGTGGGGCAGTTTTCCGAAAACAACCCGAAACCCGTTGCGTCGGCGGCGGATTTTGCAGCCATGGAGCCGACGGGGCATTATAAGCTGACGCAGGATATTGATATGAGCGCGGCGGAAAGCTTTGTTTTGTTCGAAGGCTCGCTTGACGGAAACGGATATGCGTTGAAAAACGTAAAGACGGCGGTGTTCGGTTCTCTCGTCGGTGCAAAAATTAAAAATCTCACCGTGGAGGCGGATGTCAGCGTCGTGCTGGCGGCGAACGGCGAGGCGTTCGGCGTGCTGGCTTGTACGGCAAGCGGCGCGCAAATCGAAAATTGCAAAATTACCGCAGACGTGGTCGCGCAAGCCGATAACGGCACGGGTTATGTCGGCGGCGTCATCGGCACGGCAGCTTATACAAACATGACTTCGGTAGATTTTGTCGGCACGCTGGAAACGAGTTATTGCACCGTCGGCGGGCTTGTCGGAAAGGCTTATGATCCCGTGCGCGCCTCCGAATGGAAGTATTGCTCGGCGGAAGCGACGGTTTCCGCGACGGGCGGAGAGGCGGTATTCTGCGGCGGTTTTGTCGGACAGATGACGGATAACTTCCTTACGATAAAGCAGAGCAAAGCGCAGGCCGTCGTTACTACCAATGTATCATACAGCGGCGGCTTTGTCGGCTATATGGGAACGGGCAGGATCGAGGATTGTTATACGAGCGGTTCGCTGACGAACGAAAACGAATCTATTGCGCACGTAGGCGGCTTTATCGGACGTATGGAAGGCTATAACAATAAAGTCGTCCGTTGTATCTCCATGATGAGCGTCGCGGTGCAAAGCGGTGAAAAAATCAAGGCGGGCGGTTTCGTCGGCGTCACGGTAGGCGGAACGTATGCGACGGTTTACGAAAACTGTATTTACGATAATTCCCTTGCGCCCATAGACCGTATCGGAAACGCCGATACGGGACGCGGAGACGGCATTGCGGCGAAGTCTTCGCAGGAACTGAAAGAACTTTCCTACGAAAACGGTTTTGCAGATACCGTATGGGTGTTCGGTGGCGGCGCGGCTCCCTCGTTAGTTTGGGAAAAAACCGAGTAATAGTACGGTTAGCTTAATAGATAAATCGTTTCACCGTCCCGCGGTAAAAGGCTTTTCGCTTTGAACCGCGGCGACGGTGATTTTTTTGCGTTTTTATAATTTTAACGCAAATTTATATGTGGGCAATGAATAAAATGTTGTTTTGTATTTTATATAAAAAACCAGCGCAAGTTGAATGTTTCAACTTGCGCTGGTTTTTTGGTGCACCCGGCGGGGATCGAACCCACAACCTTCGGCGTCGGAGGCCGACACTCTATCCAATTGCGCTACGGATGCGTGTTTTTGGCGGCAGGTTTATATCCTGCCGCCGTATTTTTTTATTCCTGAGGCTTTTCTTCCTCATTCTTAAACAGGTGTAGGAGCTTTTTTTCGCTCTTTTTTTCCTGTTCGCTTTTTTCTTCCGGATTCTTTGTGACTTTGATCTCCAAAACCTTTTTCACCGTCGATTTGGTGATCTCAATCGAAAGATGATTGTATTCGAACTTCTTGCCGACCGCAGGTATCCCGCCCAACTGTTCGATAACCCAGCCGCTCACCGTGCTCGCGTCGTAATTGTCGTATTCGTCGGGGTCGATTTCAAAATATTCCAAAAAGTCGAGGAGAGAAGCGTTGCCGTCTATCATCGTGGTGTTTTCGTCCACGGGGCGGCACCAAGTGACTTCTTCGTCGTGTTCGTCCCAAATCTCGCCCACGAGCTCTTCCAAAATATCTTCCAGCGTCACGATACCGCTCGTGCCGCCGTATTCGTCGAGCACGATAGCCATGTGCGCTTTCTTTTTCTGCAACTGCTTTAAAAGTACGGAAATTTTGATGTGTTCCGTCGTATAAACCACGCTTTGCAGGTAAGGGGAAATATCTTTTCTGCCCTTAAGGTAAGCCTGGAAAAAGTCCTTTTCGTGCAAGATGCCGACGATGGTATCGATACTGCCTTTATAGACGGGAATACGCGAATACCCTTCGTCGTCGAAAATATCTTTTATCTTGTCTAACGGCGTGCCCAGCTCGATGGCGGTGATGTTCACGCGGGGGATCAGTATGTCCACGACTTCCAGATCGTCGAACTCGATGACCGAACGGATAAGCTTTGTTTCGTCCTGTTTCAGCGTTCCGCCGACCTGTGCTTCCTCGACCATCGTCATGATCTCGTCTTCGGTGACGATGGAGTCGTTTTTCAACTTAAATATCTTCGCAAGTATCCATTTATAACCCGTAAAAATGATGTTTACGGGGAACAGAAGTATTTTGAAGAACATCATCACGGGATAACCGAGCATGGCGAAGCGTTCGGGGTAGACGTTGGCGATCATTTTCGGGGTGATTTCACCGAATATGAGCACTGCGACGGTTGTCACCACAGTGGAGACCGTTGCAGCCAAACCCGCATCGCTTATGATCAGCTTTGCAAAAAGCAGACCTGCGAGCGTCGTCGTCGTGATGTTGACAATGTTGTTTCCGACAAGGATTGTGGAAAGCAAACTGTCGTATTTTTCGGCAAGCTGCAGCGTTTTTTCCGCGCGTTTGTTGCCGTTTGCGCTCATGGTTTTGAGCTTAAGCTTGTTGGAACAGGAATAAGCTGTTTCCATCGAAGAAAAGAAACCCGATAACAGAAGCAATACGATGATCGCCAGTAGTAAGGGGCCTGTGCCGTCAGGCATAGTAAATAAAAATCCTCCTAAAAAATATATTTATTAATTATTATATTATAAAACGCATAAAAATGCAAGGATTTTCTATGGTATGGAAAAAAATCTTGCTGTATAGGCTGTGTTTCGACTTTTTTGCAAAAGCCGAAACGCTTGCCAAAATCCCGCAAATGTATTAAAATAAGCGGGAGGTGACGAACAATGAAAAAAACGGTCGTGGTCGGCATGAGCGGAGGAGTGGACTCTTCCGTCTCCGCGCTTTTGCTGAAAGAACAAGGATATAACGTCGTCGGTCTGTTCATGCAGAACTGGGAGGAAACGGATGAAAACGGCTGCTGTACTGCGGAAGAAGATTATGCCGACGTTCGCCGCGTCGCCAACCTTATCGGCATACCTTATTATACGGTGAATTTCGCCAAGGAATACATGGAAAGGGTATTTTCCTATTTTCTGAGGGAATATAACGCGGGGCGCACGCCCAATCCGGACGTTCTTTGCAACCGCGAAATCAAATTCGGTCCTTTCAAGAAGTATGCCGAGCAGCTCGGCGCGGACTATATCGCCACGGGGCATTACTGCGATATTTTGCACGACGGAAACGTGCATTATCTTTTGAAGGCGAAGGATCAGAACAAGGATCAGACGTATTTTCTCAATCAGCTCAGCCAGAAGCAGTTGGAAAACGTGTTGTTCCCGCTCGGGCGGCTGGAAAAAGGTGAAGTGCGCAGAATTGCCGAGCAAAATTCTTTGGCGACGGCTGCCAAAAAAGACAGTACGGGAATTTGCTTTATCGGGGAGCGGAATTTCAGACAGTTCCTGCAAAATTATATTCCCGCAAAACGCGGGCTCATCAAAACGTACGACGGGAAAGTGCTGGGAGAACATCTCGGCATGATGTATTATACCATCGGTCAGCGCAAGGGGCTCAACATCGGTGGGCAGAAAGGCGACGAGGGACGCTGGTTCGTGATCGAGAAAGATTTGAAAGAAAACGTGCTTTACGTCGCCCACGGCTCGGAAGAGAAATTGTATTCCTCGGGGCTTTTGATGAAAGAAGTCAACTGGATTCCCTTTCCACCGAAAGAAAAGGAATTTCACTGCACGGCGAAATTCCGCTATCGGCAGCCGGAGCAGGGGTGCACGGTGAAGATAAAAGAGGGGGAAATAGAAGTGGCGTTCGACGAAAAACAACGCGCCGTGACCGAAGGGCAGTTCGCCGTTTTTTACGATAAAGAAAAATGTATCGGCGGCGGCGTCATCGAAAAAGCGCTTTTTTATTGACCGAGCATCTCCGCCGCACGGATAAAAATTCTTATTATATATATAATGATTATGATAAAAGCTGCGGGTTTGCGTGGGGGAAAACCGACAGAAAAACGAAGTTTGTCGAATTAAAAAAAATCTTTAAAAATTTTGAAAAATTCGCTTGACATTAAATGGGGAAATATGTATAATAGGCAATGTTCTGTGCGAAACGGAGCTTACGAAAATTGAATTTTGGGTTGAGAGAACGCGCTTCGAAAAAGTGCGGCGGAAGAAGGTTTTGTGTGTGAGAACATACGAAAAACGCTACATATTGTGGCAAAAAAACTTCCGAAAAAAATCTCAAAAAAAAGTTAAAAAACATTTGAAAAATGCTTGACTTTCCCAAAAGGATATGGTAATATGAGTAAGCTGTCGCAAGGGACAGCAACGCTGAACGATTTCAGCATTACGCAGATTAAAAATTGAATAGAAGGAAATAAGACAAAATACAAGCTATTTTGAAACGTTTCTGTCAATCATTTGAGTGCATTATGTACTTGAAAAACAGTCAGTAAATGACAACAACAATTGTTAGAGCGGTTGAACCGAAAGGTTCAGCTTTAAGAAATTAAACTCAAGAGTTTGATTCTGGCTCAGGACGAACGCTGGCGGTGTGCTTAATACATGCAAGTCGAG
>CASETU010000109.1 GCA_949290895.1 uncultured Bacillota bacterium | reverse complement strand
GAACGCCGTGCCCTCCACGGTAGCGGGCAAGCGCGTCATCATGGTGGACGATTCCATCGTGCGCGGCACGACCAGCGCGCCCATCGTCAAACTGCTGCGCGCCGCGGGCGCTACGGAAGTGCACATGCTCTCTTCCGCGCCGCCGTTTTTGAATCCCTGTTACTACGGTACGGACATCGACAGCAAGGAAAACCTCATCGCCTGCAAGCATACCGTAGAGGAGATCGCGAAGATCATCGGGGTGGACTCGCTCGGCTATCTCAACCCGAAATATCTGCCTTATCTCGCGGGCGACGGCAGTAAGGGATTCTGTACGGCGTGTTTCGACGGGAAGTATCCCACCGAAGTGCCGGAAAAAGTCCTCAAAAACAAATTTGAACGCAAGATCAACGAAAAGGAGTAAATATGGAAAAGAGTTACAGCGAAAGCTATAAAGCCGCGGGCGTGGACATCACCGCGGGCTACAAGGCGGTCGAACTGATGAAGAGCCATATCGCGCGCACCGTCACGAAGGGCGTCGTGGGCGACGTAGGCGGGTTCGGCGGATTGTTTTCGCTCGATCTTACGGGCATGAAAAACCCCGTGCTGGTCAGCGGCACGGACGGCGTGGGAACGAAACTGAAAATCGCGTTCCTCATGGATAAGCACGACACCGTGGGCATCGACTGCGTGGCGATGTGCGTCAACGACGTCATCTGCTGCGGCGCGAAACCGCTGTTCTTCCTCGACTATATCGCCGTGGGCAAGAACGTGCCCGAAAAGGTGGCGGACATCGTCAAGGGCGTGGCAGAAGGCTGCGTGCAGGCGGGCAGCGCCCTCATCGGCGGCGAAACGGCGGAAATGCCGGGATTTTATCCCGTCGACGAATACGACCTCGCGGGATTTTCCGTCGGCGTGGTCGATAAGGCGAAGATACTCGACAACAAGACCATGAAGGAAGGCGACGTCGTCATCGCCCTTCCGTCGAGCGGCGTGCATTCCAACGGATTTTCCCTCGTGAGAAAGGTGTTCGACATCGAAAACGCCGACATCAAGACCCCGCTCGAAGAACTCGGCGGCAAGTCCCTCGGCGAAACGCTTTTGACGCCGACGAAAATCTACGTCAAACCCATGCTGAAACTCTTTGAAGAAGTACAGGTCAAAGCCGTTTCCCACATCACGGGCGGCGGGTTCTTTGAAAATATCCCCAGGAGCATTCCCAAGGGGCTGGGCGCGAAGATCAACAAGGCGGACGTGAGAGTTTTGCCGATCTTCAAACTCATTCAAAAGGCGGGCAACATCGCGGAGCGCGATATGTTCAACACCTTCAACATGGGCGTGGGTATGAGCGTGGTCGTGGCGAAAGCCGACGCCGACAAGGCGCTTTCCGTGCTGAAAGCGGCGGGCGAAGACGCCTACGTTTTAGGCGAGATCGTCAAAAGCGACGACGGCGTGGTGTTATGTTAAATCAAGTCAAGACCGCCGTATTCGTTTCGGGCGGCGGCACGAATCTGCAGGCGATCATCGACGCATCGGCACGCGGCGAGCTGCCCTCGGTAAAACTTTCGCTGGTGCTTTCGAGCAAGGCGGGGGCGTACGCCCTCGAACGGGCGAAGGCGGCGGGGATTGAGACCGCCGTCGTCGAACGCAAAGCCCTTTCGCAAGAAGAATTCGAAAGCCGCGTGGAACAAATCCTCGCGGAGGAAAAAATAGAACTCATCGTGCTCGCGGGGTTCATGAGCATTTTAAGTCCCGCGTTCACGAAAAAATACGAAAACCGCATCATCAACGTGCATCCGTCGCTCATTCCGTCGTTCTGCGGCAAGGGATTTTACGGGCTCAAGGTGCATGAGGCTGCCCTTGCCTACGGCGTGAAGGTTACGGGCGCGACGGTGCATTTCGTCAACGAAATCCCCGACGGCGGGAAGATCATCATGCAAAAAGCCGTCGAAGTGGAGGAAGGCGACACGCCGGAGATTTTGCAAAAGCGCGTGATGGAGCGCGCGGAATGGAAAATCCTTCCCGCCGCAACGCAAAAGGTCGCGGCAGACATTTTGAAAGAGAGGTTATCATGAACGTTTACAAGACGGAAAATATCGGCGACAGGCTGAAAAACAACGAATACGCGGGGCGGGGTATCGTAACGGGGCTTTCCGCCGACGGAAAAAAGGCGGTGCTCGCCTACTTCATTATGGGCAGGAGCGCCAACAGCCGCAACCGCGTGTTTACCGAAAAGGGTGACGAAGTCGTCATTTATCCTTTCGACGCGAGCAAGGTGGAAGACCCCTCGCTCATCATCTATTCGCCCGTCAAGACGGCGGGAAAGAACGTCGTCGTGACCAACGGCGACCAGACGGACACCGTCGCGGAATACCTCAATGCGGGCAAGAGCTTTGAAGCCGCTCTCGAAACCCGTTGTTTCGAGCCGGACGCCCCCAATTTCACGCCGCGCATCAGCGCCGTTTTGAATTTTGAAAACGGATTTACCTATAAACAGAGCATCTTAAAAAGCGGCGACGAAAAGGGGAGCGTGTGTAACCGCTACACCTTTTCTTATACGCCGATCGCGGGGCTGGGGCATTTCATTCACACGTATAACTGCAACGGCAACCCCATTCCCACCTTTACGGGCGAACCCGAACGCGTCTTTATCCCGAACGATATCGCCGCGTTTACCGAAGAGATATGGACAAACCTCAACGAAGAAAACAAGATTTCCCTTTACGTGCGCTACATCGATTTGCAAAGCGGCGTGTGGGAGAGCAAACTGATCAATAAAAACAAATAGGAAAAAGGTCATGGAAATTTCTAAAACGAATTATATCAGCCCCTTTTCCACGCGGTACGCGTCGGAAGAGATGCAGGAGATTTTTTCCGAAAGCTTTAAGTTCAGAACGTGGAGAAAGCTTTGGATAGCGCTGGCGAAAGCGGAAAAAAAGCTGGGGCTCGACATCACCGACGAACAGATCGCAGAGCTCGAAGCGCATAAGGACGACGTCAATTACGAAGTCGCCGAGGCGCGGGAAAAGATGGTGCGCCACGACGTGATGAGCCACGTTTACGCTTACGGATTGCAGTGTCCCAAAGCCGCGGGCATCATTCACCTCGGCGCGACAAGCTGCTACGTCGGCGACAATACCGACGTCATCATCTTGAAAAAGGCGTCGCGGCTGGTGCTGGAAAAGTGCGCGCAGGTGCTTAAAAACCTTTCGGAATTTTCCTTGAAATACAAGGACGTGCCCTGCCTTGCGTATACCCACCTGCAGCCCGCTCAGCTCACCACCGTGGGCAAGCGTGCAACGCTGTGGGCTTACGAACTTTCCATGGACGTCGAAGAGCTCGAATACCGTTTGAGCAAACTGCTGCTCCTCGGCAGCAAGGGTACCACGGGCACGCAGGCGAGCTTTATGGAGCTGTTCGACGGCGACGAAGAAAAGGTCAAAAAGCTGGAAAGCCTCATCGCCGAGGAAATGGGATTTGACGGCAGCGTTCCCGTTTCCGGACAGACGTATTCGCGCAAAGTGGACGCGTATTTTCTGTCCGCGCTCAGCGGCATCGCGCAAAGCGCGTATAAATTCGCAAACGACTTGAGGATTTTGCAGTCCTTCGAGGAAGTGGAAGAACCCTTTGAAAAGAATCAGATAGGCTCTTCCGCAATGCCCTATAAGCGCAACCCCATGCGCAGCGAGCGCATTTGCGCGCTGGCGCGCTACGTCATCGCCGATTCGCTGAACCCCGCCTTTACCGCGGGCACGCAGTGGTTCGAGCGCACCTTGGACGATTCCGCGAACAAGCGCATTTCCGTGGCGGAGGCGTTCCTCGCGGTGGACAGCATTCTCAACATCTATATCAACGTCACGGCGGGGCTCGTCGTGTACGAAAAGGTCATCAACCGCCGCGTCATGGAAAAACTGCCCTTCATGGCGACGGAAAACATCATGATGAAGTCGGTGAAAAACGGCGGCAACCGCCAGGAACTGCACGAAAGACTGCGCGTTCATTCGCACGCCGCGGCGGCGAAAGTCAAACTGGAAGGCGGCAAAAACGATTTGATCGAGCGCATCGAAAATGACTCCGCGTTCCCCGTGACGAGGGAGGAAATAGAGCGCGAGCTCGACCCGAAACTCTATATCGGTAGGTGCGTTTCGCAGGTAGAAGAGTTTAATAAAACGGTCGTCGAACCCATTTTGGCAAAATATCATACGGAGGAGATAAAGACCGATTTGAAGGTCTGATATAAAGTTATGAAAGAATTTGAACTGAAATACGGCTGCAATCCGAATCAGAAACCCGCGAAGATATTCATGGAGGACGGCGGAGATCTGCCCATCGAAATCCTCAACGGTAAGCCCGGGTACATTAATTTTTTGGACGCGTTCAATTCCTGGCAGCTCGTGAAAGAGCTGAAAGAGGCGACGGGCAAGTGCGCCGCGGCGTCGTTTAAACACGTCAGCCCGTCGGGCGCGGCGGTCGGCGTAAAGCTCGACGAAAAGCTGAAAAAATCCTGCTTTGTCGACGACATCGAAGGGTTGGACGACAGCCCTCTCGCTTGCGCTTACGCCCGCGCGAGGGGAACGGACAGAATGAGTTCTTTCGGCGATTTCATCGCCCTTTCCGACGAGTGCGACGAGGTGACGGCGAAAATCATCGCCCGCGAAGTTTCCGACGGTATCATCGCCCCCGCTTATTCCGCAAAGGCTTTGGAAATCCTCAAAGGAAAGCGGAAAGGCGCTTACAACATCGTTAAGATCGACAAAAATTACGTCCCGCAGGAAAGGGAAAGAAAGCAGGTGTTCGGCATTACCTTCGAGCAGGGCAGGAACAATTTTAAAATCGACAGGGCATTGCTTAATAACATCGTCACCAAAAACAAGAACCTCACCGACGAGGCTGCGCGGGACATGATCGTTTCGCTCATCACCTTAAAATACACGCAGTCTAATTCCGTCTGCTACGCGAAGGACGGGCAGGCGATCGGCGTGGGCGCGGGACAGCAGTCGAGAATCCATTGCACCCGTCTTGCTGGCACGAAAGCCGATTTGTGGCATCTGCGCCAGAGCGATAAGGTGCTTTCCCTCGTATTTAACGACAGTGTCGGCAGACCTGAGAAAAACAATATCATCGACATCTATCTTTCGGAAGACTTCGAGGACGTTACCGCCGAGGGCAACTGGCAGAAATATTTCAAGGTTAAGCCGCAGGTGTTTACCAAAGAGGAGCAGAAAGCTTACCTTGCGAAGATCGACGGCGTCACGCTGGGCAGCGACGCGTTCTTCCCCTTCGACGACAACATCGAGCGCGCGAAGAGGAGCGGCGTGAAGTACGTTGCGGAACCCGGCGGTTCGGTGCGCGACGACGTCGTTATCGAAACGGCCGACAAATACGGAATGGTCATGTGCTTTACGGGCATGCGCCTCTTCCATCACTGAGCTTATTTTGCCGAGCGCGGAATCCGCGCTCGGAATACTTGTTTTTACGGGGTAAAAAATGAAAATTCTCGTCGTGGGAAACGGTGGCAGAGAACACGCCATCGTCAAGGCAATCAAAAAAAATAAAGATGTGGAAAAGATCTGGGTGCTCGCGGGCAACGGCGGCATCGCCGCCGACGCGGAATGCGTGGCGGGCAACGTCAAGGACGTGAAAGCCGTTGCGGACTTTGCGGAGAAAAACGGCGTGGATTTCGCCGTCGTCGCGCCCGACGATCCGTTGGTGCTCGGCGCGGTGGACGAGCTGGAAAGCCGCGGCGTCAAATGTTTCGGACCGAGAAAAAACGCCGCCGTCATCGAGGGCAGCAAGGTCTTTGCCAAAAACCTCATGAAAAAATACAATATCCCCACCGCCGCATACGAGGTGTTCACCGACCGCGAAAGCGCGCTTTC
>CASETU010000108.1 GCA_949290895.1 uncultured Bacillota bacterium | reverse complement strand
GGCGCGGGTTGTGCGGTGTTCGAGGGAATAAAGCCGAGCGCGTTGCCGGCGTTTTTGCGCGGTCAGGGGATAAACCTTGCCAAATACCCTGCGGGCGGATATGAAATCGAAATCGCGGACGCGCTTTCCTTAAAATTCGGGCTGACGAAGAAGAATGACGAGGCGGAGGAAATCCGCAGGCAGATAGAAGAACAAAAGCGCGTACAAAAAGCTTTGGAGGAAAAGCTGAAAGCCGTTTCTTCCTCTTCCGCCGCGCCCGCGGCGGGAGCAGGTGCAACCGTTAATTCCCTGCTGATGCGCGCAAAGCAGGAAAGCGGGGACGGCGATTTTGCAAAGGCGACCTCTTATTATAATAAGGTTTTAGATGCCGACCCCGTTAATTTTGAGGCGTGGCTGGGACTCTTTTTCGTAACGCAGAACACGACGGAAGAAAAGGGATTGCTTTTTAAAAAGGAAAGTTCAAATGCTGCGCAGTTTTACGAATCGGAAAAGGAAAACGAGCGTCTGCTTTCCACAATGAAGGGCAAATATTTTTCCAACGCGAAAAAATATGCCGATTCTGAGCAGACAAAGCGGATACAAGCGGCGGAAGAACGTGCTAAAAAGGAAAACGAGCAAATCAAAACGGCAATGGCGTTGAATTTGCAGTCGGGCGCGGAGAAACGAATTGCGCAAAGCGATTTCGGTACGGCAACGCCTATGCTGGACGCGGCGCTTACGGTTTTTCCCGAAAAGGCGGAGCTTTGGTGGGATAGATTTTTGGCGGAATGCAGCGCGACCTCGCCCGACATGTTGCTCGCCAACTTAACGCCCGATCGGTATAATGCCGTTTGCGCCAGCGAAAGCTATAAAAAGGCGTTCAAATTTGCCGATGATGAAAAAAAGAAACAGTGGACGGTTTTTCACGAAGAGTTAAAGCAAAAGGCAAAAACAAAGCTTGAAAAGTGCGAGTCGGAACGTAAAAATTTTGAAGAGCGTGCGCAAAAAATCCGTGCAGAGATGAATTCCATTTTAGGTACTGTCGGTGATAAACAGGAGTTGATTCAAGAAAAATCAAGAAAATCACTGAAACAACGAATGTTTGAGTATTTTTGTATAGTTTTGCCTATCGTATTTCCTATCTTAGGTATAGCTGGGTGTAATATTTTGGGATTTACATCGATGGTTGAAAGTACAGATGAGGCTCTGATGTATGGTTGCATATTCGGAGGCTTAGGTTCGGGAATATTTCTTGCGCTTTTGGGTTTGTTCGGGTTTGCCATTGCAAAGATTGTGAAAGTTCATATAAGAAACAAAATTAATAGAACAAATAAAGAAATAAGAAAACACAATGCTAATCGAAAAAAAACGCTTTCGGAAATAAAAGACATGGAAAAAGATTTGGAATTATTAGAGAAAATGTCGGCGAAAAATGAAAGCGAATTGAATATTTACCAACAAATAACTAAAATAGATTAACTGTAAAGAGGTGGAAAAATGGCATTATTTAAGAGCAAGCAGGAAAAGGAAATCGAAAAGAAAATGCTTATCAAGCGCACGATAAACGCGATGAACAAGCAGATAAACACGCTGGAAGAACAGAAAAAAGTCTTTGTGGAAAAGGCGAAGGTCGCAAAGAAAAACGGGCTCGAGGCGCAGTACAACCTCGCGCTTACGGGATATAAAATGACGCTTTTACAGCAAAAGCGTGCGCAGGAAATGCTTTTGAATTTTGAAATCACTTCTCAAATGAAGGACATGACCATGATGACCAAAGAATTTTTGGGCGGCATGAGCGTGCTGAGCAAGGAAATGGCAAAGCTCGCCGACGAAAAGGAATTCATCAAGGTGCAAAAGCAGTTTGAAATCGCCATGGGCAACGCGGAACGGCAGGCGGAACAAATGGATATGTTCATGGAAACCAGCCAGGATACGTTTAAGTCCGCACAGGGCAGTACCGACAGCATAGACGACAAGGAAATCAAAGACCTTATCGAAAAGCAGGCGGGCATGGACGAGTTCAGCGACGACGCCATCGACAAGGAACTCGAATCCCTGCGCAAAAAAATCGATTCCGAAGTGTAAAACCTAAGCGTTTTATATCGCGCGACAAAAGAGTTTGTAAAATCAAGATATATATTATAAGGATTAAGGAGAGTCATGGAGAAATTATTGCTGACCTGCGAAACGTGCGGGGGCGTGCTGAACTACGCCGCGGACGGGAAAAGTGCGGTCTGCCCGTTCTGCGGGAACGAGTATTTTTTCAAGGAAGAAAAAAGCGAGGCGCTCATTTTGGCGCTCAACCGCGCAAACGCCTACCGTTTGGCGAATGATTTCGACGGCGCCATTACGGAATATAAACTTGTGGCGGAAAGAAATCCGTCGGACGCGGAGGCTTTCTGGGGGCTTGCGATCAGTACATACGGTATCGAGTATGTTGAAGACCCGCGCACGAAAAAACGTGTGCCCACCTGCCGCAGAACGGTGAAAAAGAGCATACTCGAAGACGAAAATTATCTTAAGGCTTTGGAAAACGCCAGCGACGAACAAAAGGAAGTTTACGAACGCCGCGCGGCGGTCATCGACAGACTGCAAAAAAATATCAAGCGCAGGCTGGAAGACGAAGAGGACTTCGACGTATTTATTTCTTTCAAATCTACCGACGAAAACGGCAATCCCACAAAGGAACGCGGGGTTGCTCGTCGGATATACGACGAGCTGACAAAGCGTAAAATAAAGACGTTTTTTTCGGAAGTGACGTTGCGTGACAGAATCGGGGAAGATTTTGAACCGATCATTTTCAAAGCGCTGTATAGCTGTAAGTTTTTCATTTTGGTTGCGGCAAGCGAAGAGAACATGAATTCCGCGTGGGTGAAAAACGAATGG
>CASETU010000107.1 GCA_949290895.1 uncultured Bacillota bacterium | reverse complement strand
TATGTACGGTTGATTTGCTTGAGGCAAACACTTTTGCCGTTTGACGTACCGTCGATTCATGCTCGGCGATATATCGGGCTTCTTCCAAAATGCGTTCTTTTATGTATTCGCGCAATAGTCTGCACCCCCTTTTAATGGTAAAGTCTATGCGCGTTTTCGACATATTATGACGTTTTTTTCAGATTGTCCGCGATTTTTATAATATTACAAAACTCTTTGAAACAAAACAATCAGTCGACAAGCTTTTCGTACAGCCGTTCGCCCTCGCCGTAGAGAAAATACAGTCCGACAAACAAGCATAAAAGCGCAAAAACAAACATGACGGCGAGCGCAAGATACGAATTGACCTTAAGTAAAAACCACCCCGCAACGCCTATGATGACCACGATGAGAAAATTCAACAGCATCGTAAAAATACAGGACTTTCCGCGCTTGACGGGAATCGTTTCGTTTTCCCATTCCAACATGGGAAATTTCAGATTCAAAAGCAACCCGAAAATCCCGTATACCGTGGAAATCACCGCACCGCAAAGCACTGCGAATGCGATATATCCCGCGCCGATACCGAGAATAATACCGTAAACCAAGGATATCAGCATGCCGGGCAAAGTTTCCACCACGGTATTGACGAGCAGTTTTGCCGTAAGCACCGTTTGCGAAGAAATCGGCGCGCTGCGCAGAATCCAAAAGTTCTTCCCCTCCATCGAGATCGCGCAATAGGTCGTGGGAATGACCGTGAATATGCTGACGAGCGTTAAGCAAAACGCACCAAAATACCCCTGATTTTGAAACAAAGCGCGTATCGTGCTGAAATCCGTTTCCGACGAAAGCAGTATGATAACGGGAAAAACAATCATCATGACAGGCGCGCAGACGGTATTCATCGCATAGACGGGACAGCCGAACAGCCGCTTGATTTCCTTGACAAACAGCGCTTTCAATTTGCCTGCCGATTTCTGTTCTTTGAACTTGTATTTCGACGTCGTTTTATGAGACAGGATAAGCGTGTTTATCTTTGTAAAATACTGCCCTATAAACACACACGGCAAAACGAACAACGCCGCGGATGCCGCGGAATATGCTAGCGCGACCCAAAATTTTTCAAAGAGCGCGGCGGCAAAGGAAAATACCGACGCCATCGCCGCAACCTGCTGAGATCCGTTTTCCCCCGGCAAGACGTAAGGAATAATGCAGACTGCGACCACGATAATCAAGAAAAACACCGTCTGAAAAGCAGCTTTGTGTTTCATTTTAGCCGTTGCTATCGCTAACAGAGTGCCGAGAAACACCGCCAAAAAAGTGGGCAACAAGGGCGCAAATAAAATTAACAGCGCGATCGCACCGTGCGTAACGGGAGAAAATCCGAGATAAATCGAACCGAATATCCAAAACGGCTCCAAGATTGCCGCCGCTGCGGCGAGATTGCTCAGATATACGAACGCGATTTTCGATACGGCGATATGCCACGTTTTGACGGGCAGGCTCACCGTCATTTCGTAATCGCGGAATCCGAACACCTTGCCGTTTACGTTGGCAAGGGAAAACACGAACAAAATAAAGCTTGTAAGCAAAAATATGAACCCCATATAGAGCGGTCCTGCATTTGCTATCTCCGCCTCCGCGAGACTTACCGCGAAAAGCCACGCATATAAACAGGCAATCCCTTCGAAAAGCGCGAAAAGCGCCAGCACCGCGGCGATTGCCATGCCGAAACTCAGCGCCTGCCCTTTCCGCTTTCCGTGCAAAAACTTATTGATGCCGAAAGAACCCGTAAACTGCATTTTCAGCAGTATGAAAAGCTTATTTTTCATTGTAAAGCTCCAAAAAGGTTTCTTCCAGCGATTCGTTGCCGATCACTTCCTGCGTTTCGCCGTTGGCTACCAGCTTTCCGCCCTTGATGATGGCGATTTTGTTGCAAAGCTTTTCCGCAACTTCCAGAACGTGCGTGGAAAAAAATATCGCACCGCCGTCCGCGCAGATTTCCCGCATGATCTCTTTCATGGAAAAGGTCGCCTTCGGGTCCAGCCCGACGAAAGGTTCGTCCATCACGAGTAATTTCGGCTTATGTATCAGCGCGCCGATGATGACTAGTTTTTGTTTCATGCCGTGCGAGTAGGAGGAAACGATGTCCCCGAGATTATCCGTGAGCTCGAACGTGGCGGCGTATTTTTTGATGAGTTCGTTGCGCTGTTCCCTACTCACGCCGTAAATATCCGCGATGAAATTCAGATACTGTATGCCCGTGAGCTGCGGATAAAGGTCGGGATTATCGGGTATGAACGCCATCGCCTGCTTGCAGACCAGCGGTTCGCTCTTTATCGAATGCCCGTCGATGAAAATATCCCCCTGTTCAAACGCAAGCACGCCGACCACAGCTTTCAGCGTGGTGGATTTTCCCGCGCCGTTATGCCCGATAAAACCGTAAATATCCCCCGCCTCGACTTCAAGCGTCAGATCGTCCACGGCTTTTTTCGTTCCGCCGTATACTTTTGTAAAGTTTTTGATTTGTAAAACTCCCATAACTCTCCTGCCTTTTCAATAATAAGGATATGAACACGTTCCCCGAAGTCAGCCCGATCATCACGATGTATACCCAAAGCATAAAGACCACGATGGCGGTCAGACTGCCGTATAAATCGGTATACGACGCGAAGTAATGCAGATACGCGGCAAATCCGATGCTGCCGAGCACCGCCACCGCAAGCGTGAAAAACGCCCCCAGCATGACGGCTTTCCATTTATTCTTCAATGGACAGATAAACATATCCAGCGTTATTATTATAACATAAGCCGCCGAAATTACAAGAAAATTTAAGATGATTTTTTCCGCTAAAGTATTCGCCGCACCGAAAGACAAAAACAGTCCCAGCTTTTTGCTGAGCAAAATAGCCACGCCGGCAAGCAAAAATACCAAAAACACCAAAAACATCAACACGAATCCGAACGCTTTTGTAAGCAGGGAATTTTTCCGCCGCGAAGCGCCGTAGATCAAATAGCCGTCCTTGAGCATATACGAAAACAGCCGCGACGACGAATAGAGCGAAGTGACGATCAAAATAAAAGTCGCACCCTTGGAGGCGTCGGTCGCCACGGAAACGATGAGCGAAAGCCCTTCGCCGAGCTCCGTGGGCATATCGGAAAGCAAAAAGCTGACGTCCACGCCGAAAAAATCGAACGCCATAACGGTGAGCAGGACCAGCGGAACGGCGGAAAGCAAAAAGAAAAACGCCCAGCTGCCCGAAATCAAAATGAGATTGCTATCCTCTACCGCTTTGAAGGCTTTTTTTATCAAAACCAAAATACGTTTCACAATCACAGTTTGCCCGAAAACCCCCGTTATTATGTACCGCGCCAACTTCCGCCCTTTCATTTATCGGACTGAAGGAATGTTTTTATACGCGTGCGGGAAAATTTCCAAAAAAATATTTATTTTTTCTTCGCGGAAAGATTCCCGCAAATAAAAACCGCAACCTGAAAAAGCCCGCGCTATCGCGCGGGCTTTTTTGAAACGGCTTGTTAAATAGGTTCTACATAGATTTTTTTGTAAATCTCTTCGTATTTGTCTTTATAAAAGAGATTCGTGCCGCTGGTGGTGATAGCCGCCGTTCCCGCCGCAACCGAACAGCGCAGCAGTTCTTCCATATCCGCGCCCTTTTCGATTTGCACGCATGCTGACGCGACCATGGAATCGCCCGCGCCCACCGTGGAATTGACCGCGACGTTCGCGCTCTTGCAATAAAAGCTCTTGATGCCGTCGGTTAGGATCGCCCCCTCGCTGCCGAGGGATACCATCACCATTTTCACGCCTTTATTCAAAAGAGAATAACAGGCTTTCAGAATGTCGTATTTGCTCGTAAGCGATTCCCCTGCGATGTTTTCCAGCTCCCGCAGGTTAGGCTTTACAAGATAGACGTTTTGCTTGAGCGCGTATTCGAGGTTGGCTTTTTCCGTATCGACGATCTTTTTCACGCCGGACGGAATAACGCCGAGCACTTCCCCGTAAAACTGCGCCGAAACGCCTTTCGGCAAGCTACCGCTCATGACCGCGATGTCGCAGTCCTTAGAAAGCATGCGCACGAGCTCAATAAGCTCCTTCTGCTTTGCCTCGCTGACTTCGTCGCCCTTGTCGTTGATTTCCGTCAGCATGGAGCGCTTGTCGATGATTTTATAATTGACGCGCACACTGCCTTTATTCCACACGAATTTATGCGCCACGCCTTCTTTTTCGAGCGTCTGCTCGAACATCTTTCCGTTATTTTCGAACATGAACCCCGTCGCAAACGACTTTTCTTTCAGCCGCGCGACGCCCATCGCCACGTTCAGAGCCTTGCCCGAATACGTTTCCACTTTGTTGCTGATACGGTTGAGCATGCCGACGTTCAAATTGTCCAGCTCAATCGTACAATCCATGCTCGGATTCGGGCATATCGTCAAAATCATCTTTCCTTCACGACCTCGTTAAATTATTTCTCCGCTTTCGCATCTTTCACGATCTTTTCCTGCGCGGCGTAAGGCACTTCCTCGTAATGGTCGAACTCGCTTTCAAAGCGGCCGCGCCCCTGCGTCATGCTCCTTAAGTCGGTGGCGTATTTGCCCATTTCCGCCAAAGGAACTTCGGCGTTGATGACCTGCCTGCCCTCGATAAGGTCCATACCGAGAATCCTGCCGCGGCGCTTGTTCATGTCGCCCAAAATATCGCCCATGTAGCTTTCGGGCACGATGACCTTTACCTTGTAAATGGGTTCGAGCAAAACAGGCTGCGCACGGAGACACGCGTCGTCATAAGCGAGCTTTGCCGCCGAAACGAACGCAACCTCCTTAGAATCGACGGGGTGATACTTTCCGTCGAACAACGTGCACTTGATATCCGTCATTGGATAACCCGCTAAAACGCCCTTCTTGACCGCCTCGCGCAATCCCTTTTCCACCGCGGGAATGAACTGCCGCGGCACCGCGCCGCCGACGACGGCGTCCACAAATTCAAATACGCCATCCGCCGCACCAGGCTCGAAACGGATATTGACTACGCCGAACTGACCTGCGCCGCCCGACTGTTTCTTGTGTTTGCCTTCGGCTTCCGCCGTACCGCGTATCGTCTCCTTATAGGCGATCTTCGGTTCTCTCAAATCGACTTCACAGCCGAATTTCGATTTCAGTTTTTTACAAAGGACTTCGAGCTGGGTCTCGCCCTGTCCGCGAATGACCATTTCGCCCGTTTCCTTATCCTTTTCCACCTTAAAGGTCAAATCTTCTTCCGCAAGCCTGTTGAGACCTTGGAAAATCTTATCTTCGTCGCCGCTCTTGCCCGCGTAGATAGCCATCGTGAGCACCGGCTTCGGGAACGCGATGGGCGGGAACACGACTTTATTCGACTCGTCGCACAGCGTGTCTCCCGTATTCGTGGCGTTGAGCTTGCTGACCGCGCCGATGTCGCCCGCGCTCAGTTCGTCAACCGCTTCCTGCTTTTTGCCTTTCAATAAATACAGCTGATTGATACGTTCCTTTTCCCCCGTGCGCATATTGAGCACCGTAACGCCGCTCTTCAGCGTACCCGAGAAAATCCGCAGCATGTTGAGTTTTCCGACAAAGGGATCGACGGTCGTCTTGAACACCTGCGCGGCAAACGGAGCCGACGCGTCACACGCGACTTCGACAGCCTCGCCGCTTTCCGTTTCGGCGGTCTGCGGAGGCAGTTCGTCGGGCGACGGCATCAAATCGACGATCTCCTCCATCAAATTGATGACGCCCATGTTCTGCGTAGCGGAACCTCCCATCACGGGAATACAATCTCCCGCGGCGATACCGATCTTAATACCCGTAATGATGTCGTCGTTGGGAAGAGTTCCTTCGGTGAAATATTTATCCAAAAGTTCTTCGGAATTTTCCGCCGCGGCCTCTACAAGCCCGTTTTTGATTGCCTGCACCCTGCCCGTCATATCCGCAGGAATGGGAATGGACACCCTGCCGCCCTTCGTGAACTCGTAAGCCTTGCTCGATATAATGGAAACATATCCCTTCATCTTGCCGCCGTCCATGATGGGCGCGTGCATCGTAGCGATGCGCTTGCCGTATTTATCCCTGAACGCTTCCACCGTGGAAACGAAATTCGCATTTTCCTTATCTATACCGTTGATGAATATGATCATCGGCTTTTTATGGCGCAGGCAGTAGTCCGCCATTTTTTCCGCACCTACGCTGACAGAACCGTTGGCGTCCGCAACGAGCACAACGCCCGTAGCCGCGCGCATGGCCTCTTCCGCCTCACCCTCGAAATCATAAAAACCCGGCACGTCGATGATATTGATCTTCGTATCCCGCCAGGTCGTATAGGCTACGGAAAGCGAAATCGATATCTTCTTCGCGATTTCCTGTTCGTCGTAGTCCATGACGGTGTTTCCGTCCGGAGTTCTGCCGAGTCGGTCTATCGACTTGCCGTTGAAAAGCATTGCTTCCGCAAGCGAGGTCTTGCCCTCGCCGCTGTGTCCCACAATCGCTATGTTTCTGATGTTTCTTGCCTCGAATTTACTCATGTTGTCCCTTTCCTTATCTTGAATTCGGCGAAAAAACTTTCCCCCGTTTTATTTCCCGCCTTTTCTATTATATAAGATATGCGAGCGTTTTTCAATAGCAAATTTCAAATTTTTTCCGTTTTTTCGGATTTTTTTTGTCACAAGGATAAACACTTAACTCCGCCGAGAGAAAAATCTCAATAAATTAAAAGCTTTAGCGCCGCTTTAAAATTTAATATTTCATCGCGGCGCCAAGCGAAAAACATATCCGCGTTATCGAATAAAAACGAAAGCGAATCGCAACGGATTCGCTTTCGGCTCTTTCAAAAAAATATTTTGCACTACAAAAACTATCGCTGAAAAAAAACACATTCTTTCGTTAAGGACAAGTCAACGGATATAAAGCGCGCGCATGGCGTTTAATATCGCAAGCACCGCCACGCCCACGTCGGCAAACACCGCCAACCAAAGCCCCGTAATGCCGAGCGCGCTCAAAACCAGAATGACCGCTTTTACCGCCAACGCGAAGACGATATTCTGCATTACGATGCGCATAGTCTTTTTCGCGATGCGCCGCGCAAGCGGAATGCCGCGCAGATCGTCGTGCATCAACACGACGTCGGACGCTTCTATCGCGCTGTCGCTCCCGATGGCGCCCATGGAAATCCCCACGTCGACGCGCATTAAAACGGGCGCGTCGTTGATGCCGTCCCCGACGAATGCAAGGGGCTTGCCGCTCTTTTCCATAAGCGATTCCACCGCGCCCACTTTGTCGGCAGGCAGAAGTTCCGCACGGTAATTTTTGACGCCGATTTTTCTTGCGACGATCGCCGCGGTGCGCTGATTGTCGCCCGTGAGCATCACCGTTTCGCACCCGCTTTCGTGTATGTTCTTCATCACTTCCGCAGTTTCGCTTTTTATCGCGTCGCCGACGGCGATACGGCCGAGAAATTCGCCATTACGCGCGACATAAACGTTCGTATTTTCATCAGTTATTTCCTCGAAATTTACGTTTTCTTCACGGAGCAGGTTTGCATTGCCGCAAACAATCCTTTCTCCGCCTTTTTCCGCTATGATCCCGCGCCCCGCGCGCTCCGTTATCCGATATCCTTTCGCCGCTTTTTTCCCGTAACGACGCATGACGGAACGGGCGATGGGGTGCAAGGATTCCTCTTCGCAAATTGCGGCGCAGGCAAGCACTTCTTCCGCCCGCTCTTCGGGATAAATCCCCTTTACTTCAAACTTGCCTTCCGTAAGCGTGCCCGTCTTGTCGAAGACGAAAGTGCCTACCGACGCCAGCTTTTCGAGATACGCGCTACCCTTGACGAGTACCCCGTTTTTAGACGCCGCGCCCAGCCCGCCGAAGAAACTCATCGGCACGCTGATGACCAGCGCGCAAGGACAGCTTACGACGAGAAAATTGAGCGCCCTGCCGCCCCATTCCGCCCACTCGCCCGTGATGAGCGACGGAATCAGAAAGAGCGCCAGCGCCAACCCCACGACGGTCGGCGTGTAATACTTAGCAAAGCGCGTGATAAAGTTTTCCGCCTTCGCCTTTTTGCCCGCGACGTTTTCCACGAGGTCGAGAATTTTATTGACCGTAGAATCGTAAAACAGCTTGTCGCAGCGGATATGCAAAACGCCCGCGGTGTTGATAGAACCGCTGAGCACGCAGTCGCCTGCGCGGCAGGCGCGGGGAACGGACTCGCCCGTTAGTGCGGAAGTATCGAGATAGCTTTCCCCCGAAACGACCGTTCCGTCCAGAGGAATGCGCTCCCCCGCCTTTACGACGATTATATCGCCGACGGCGACGTCTTCGGGCAAAAC
>CASETU010000106.1 GCA_949290895.1 uncultured Bacillota bacterium | reverse complement strand
TTCGGATAAAAAGAAAAAAAGGATTGAACAGGAAAAAACGGGGGATGCGGTGCGATAAAAAGAATCAAAAAAGCTGCGGAGCAATTTTGCTCCGCAGCTTTTTTATTGTTTATTATGCGTTTAAGCGATAGAAAAGTAAAGATTTCAGCTTGCTTTTGTGCTAGTTATCAATACATGCCGCCCATTCCGCCCTGCGGCATCGGAGCGGGTTCTTTTTCGGGAATATCCGCAACGATGCTTTCCGTCGTCAGGAAAATCGAAGCGACGGACGCGGAGTTTTCCAGCGCGCTCCTCGTGACTTTGGTCGGGTCGATAATACCCGCTTTGACCATGTCGGTGTATTCGTTGGTCAGCGCGTTGAAACCATAGTTGGGTTTCTTAGCTCTGAGAACTTCGTGCAAAATGACGGAACCGTCCAGACCCGCATTGTTTGCAATCTGCTTTAACGGAGCTTCTACAGCTTTCAGAACAATATTTGCGCCGGTTTTTTCGTCGCCGTTAAGCGAAGCGACGTATTTTTTCAATGCGGGAACAGTGGAGAGGAGAGCAATGCCGCCGCCCGGCACAATGCCTTCCTGAACTGCCGCACGCGTTGCGTTCAAAGCGTCTTCGATGCGCAGTTTCTTTTCTTTCATCTCGATTTCCGTTGCCGCGCCAACGTTGATGACCGCTACGCCGCCGGCGAGTTTTGCAAGTCTTTCCTGTAATTTTTCTCTGTCGTAATCGGAAGTCGTTTCGGCAATTTGCGCTTTGATGGACTGTTTTCTCGCCTCGATAGCCGCGGGGTCGCCTGCGCCGTCGATGATGGTCGTGTTGTCTTTGTCGACTTTGACCGTGCCCGCTCTGCCCAGCATATCGGGCGTAACGTCTTTGAATTCATAACCGACGTCGGAGGAGATGACCGTGCCGCCCGTAAGGACCGCAATATCTTCGAGCATAGCCTTTCTTCTGTCGCCGAATCCGGGCGCTTTGACTGCCACGCAGTTGAACACGCCTTTGAGTTTGTTGACGACCAACGCCGCGAGCGCGTCGCCTTCCACGTCTTCCGCGATGATGAGAAGTCTCTGTCCCTGTTGTGCGATCGGTTCGATCACGGGCAAAATTTCCTGAATGGAGGATATTTTCTTATCGGTAATGAGGATAACGGGGGATTCCAGCACCGCTTCCATTTTATCGGTGTTCGTCACCATGTAAGCCGATGCATATCCGCGGTCGAACTGCATGCCTTCCACGGTGGTGAGTTCGGTTTTCATGGTCTTGCTTTCTTCGATGGTGATAACGCCGTCTTTGCCGACTTTTTCCATCGCTTCGGAAATGAGCTGACCGACCGATTCATCGCCTGCGGAAATCGCCGCAACCTGGGTGATGGAAGTCTTGTCGCTGACCGGCTGGGAAAGCTTTTTCAATTCGTTCACCGCTACGTCAACCGCGCCCGCAATACCTTTTTTCAAAATAATGGGGTTCGCGCCTGCGGCAACGTTTTTCAGCCCTTCTTCGATCATTGCCTGTGCTAACACCACTGCCGTCGTCGTGCCGTCGCCCGCCACGTCGTTGGTCTTGGTGGACACTTCTTTTACAAGCTGCGCACCCATATTTTCAAAGGCGTCTTCCAACTCGATGTCCTTCGCAATGGTCACGCCGTCGTTGGTGATGAGGGGCGCGCCGTATTTTTTATCGAGAACCACGTTTCTGCCTTTCGGTCCCAGCGTGATTTTTACCGTATCTGCAAGCGTGTTTACGCCTTTTTGCAAAGCTTTTCTTGCTTCTTCGCCGTTTTTGATTTGTTTAGCCATAATTTTCTGCCTCCCTTAAATTATTCTACGATTGCGAGAATGTCGCTCTGACGGATGATCGTGAATTCTTTACCGTCAACTTTAAATTCGCTGCCCGCATATTTGGAATAGAGCACCACATCGCCCACTTTGACCTGCATGGTAACTTCCTTGCCGTCGATCACTCCGCCGGGGCCGACCGCAACGACTTTCGCCGTCTGCTGTTTTTCCTGCGCAGCGGTGGGGAGTATGAACCCGCTCTTGGTTTTTTCTTCGATTTCCGTAGCTTCCACTACGACTTTGTCAAATAAAGGTTTTATCGTCATGTCTTTCTCCTCCAAAGAATTCTTGTTTTAGCACTCTTTACTTTCAAGTGCTAACTATAATTATATACATAAAAAAGCATTTGTCAACGAAATAAATCAAAATTTTAAGAAATTTTTGTCGATTGTTTAATTCGGTTCTTGTCAAAGCGAAAAATATATGTTATGATAAATAAAAAGCGTATATAGGGGAGTTTTACGAATGGATAAATGGGATAAAAGATTTATGGAGCTTGCCGAGACTGTGGCGGGGTGGTCGAGTTGTTATCAGGAAAATCGTCATGTCGGCGCGGTGGTGGTTCGGGATAAACGTATCTTGACTACGGGGTATAACGGAGCGCCCGCGGGGATAAAAAGTTGTGTAGAACGCGGCGAGTGTTTAAGAAGGAAAAAGAACATTCCCAGCGGCACGATGCAGGAAGTGTGTTATGCCGTGCATGCCGAACAGAACGCCATTATACAGGCTGCAAAACTCGGTGTAAGTTTGCAGGACGCAACGCTTTATTGTACGCATCAGCCTTGTGTTATATGCGCGAGGATGATTATCAATTCCGGCGTGAAAAAAGTGATTTATAAACACGGATATCCCGATGCGTTTGCCATGGAACTTTTTAAGGAATCGGGCGTGGAGATCGTGCGCTTTGAAGAATAAGATGCGCGTGCGATTTTGTTTGTAATGATTACGCAACGCCGCGGAAAGTTTTCCGCGGCGCAGCGTTTAACAACCGAAAAACAGTTGATTTTTACCTTTGAATATGTTATTTTAAAAAAGCAAATCATAAAATAAAGAAGATTTACAAGAAAAAATTTTAATACGGAAAGTTGGCTGAGTGGTCGATAGCGGCGGTCTTGAAAACCGTTGATGCGAAAGTATCCGGGGGTTCGAATCCCTCACTTTCCGCCAAAAGTAACCTTATTTAAAACCTTTTTATAAAGGTTAAAAATAAGGTTTTTTATTTTTATTATCCTGATGAATTTTATATCAGAAAGGTAAGTTTATTTGGTTTGTTTGTATAAGTGCGTAAAATTTGCTATAATACAAAAAAATATATATTTGCCGATTGATTGCGGAGTAAAACAATCGGGAAATATGATATGAGGAAGAAGGGATATGACGTCTTTTTATGCGGGAAAAATGCCTACGGAAATCAGTTTTAAAATTCTATATCTTAACAGATTCAAGCCGGGAATGTTATATACGCACATATTGCACACTCACCCGTTTGTAGAACTTTTTTATGTGCTTTCGGGGGAAGGATTTTTTATGAAAGACGAGGACAAGATCGCCATAAAAAAAGGCGATTTGATGATTATAAACCCGGGGACGAAACATTGCGAATATTCTTCGGAAGAAAATCCTTTGGAATTTTTCGTCTTTGCTTTTACGGATATATCCTTTGAGCTCAACGAGTCCAGCGCGGAATATATATTGATTAGCGAGTCAGCCGAACGGCAGATATCTTTAGACGTGGGAAAACTCTTCCGCAAGATATACGAAGAATTGTGTGACGAAAAGGAATATTACCTCAATATGATCCGTAATTATTTCGAGCAGCTCATCATCGCCATATCGCGCAATGAGGGGATAACACTGCATATCGCGCACAACAACGTTTCGCAAAACGTGGCGATTTGCATGCAATATATAGACGACAATATCAATAAAAAGCTCACTTTGGACGATTTGGCGAAGGTGGCGTGTGTAAATAAGTATACGCTGATACGTCAGTTCAAAAAAGAAATCGGGCAAACGCCGCTGAATTATATTGCGGATAAAAAGATCAAAAAAGCCATAGAATTATTGTATTTCAAGGAAGAAAGCGTCGAAAAAATAGCCGAAAAACTCGGCTTTATCAACATCACGCATTTTTACCAGATGTTCAAACGGGTCACGGGCAGAACTCCTTCATCATACATGAAAAACGACGATTAGTGGAATTTGCTTAGTCAATTATACTAAATAAAAAGGCAAAATAATGAATTGAAAACCCTTTCACGCTTTGTTATAATTATAATGTAAAATGCTTACACTGTTTGAAAAGGAGGAAGTATATGAGAAAAAGCGTGAAGAGAGTGCTTTTGGCGACTGTCAGCGTTATGCTGGTATTGTTTGCGTTTACGGCGTGCGCGGACAATAAAGAGGAAGGAAAGCTGTTGCTCGGAGTAAAAGCGGAAAGCACGGTTGAAGTCGGAACGGTTTTTAAGCCGACGGTAACGGTTGCGGAAGGCTGTACTTACGTGTTGAGCGTAACGGGCGTTCCTGCGGGCGCAACGACGCCGCAGGTAAGCGACAATTCCTTCGTGCCGGACAAAACGGGCAGTTACGATTACAAAATCGTAGCATCCAAAGAAGGTCAAAAAGAAGAATATACGGGTAAATTGCAATCCGTGGATACGACGGCTCCTGTCGTTTCGGGCGATATAAACGAATATAATATCGCGCGCGGCGAAACGCTTGCATTTGCGGATATGGTGGCAAATTTAACCGTGAGCGATAACTACGACGGACAGTTGGGCGGGCTGAAATTCAGCAAGCTCGTGAAGGGCGCCGAAGTGCTGACGGTTGCGGAAGGCGCCGTCGAATATACGTTTGAACAGGCGGGCGAGTATACGGTTTTCTTTACGGTATCCGACAGCAGCGCGAACGAAACGATTGTGGAAATTTCGATCACGGTTGCGGGGTTCGACGTGGAGAAAGAGGATATCGTACTTTATGCGGGCGATACTCTTGCAATCCCCGAATATACGATATTGCCGGAAGGCGAGGGAACTGTTAAGATATATCTCGACGAAAGTGAAGTGGACACAGATGATTTGCCTGTATTTACGCAAGCGGGCGAGCACACTTTGAGACTCGATTACTTCTTGCCGTCAAATGAAACGGAAGATGCGGACGAATCGGCTGAAATCAAAGTAATCGTCAAATCCATCGAAATTTCCTGTTCCGTAGATGCGGAAGGAAAAGAAATCGGGTTTGCGGGGAAAGTTCCGCAGCCCGTTGTAAACGCTCCCGAAGCGACGGTGACGATAACTTTGCAAAAACCCGGTGAAACGCAGTCTTCGGCATTAACGCCTTTACAAGATATCGTATACGACGAATGCGGATATTATGTGTATACCGTGACTGCCGTCAATCGGGAAGTTGAATGTACAAAGACGGTTTCCGTTTACATTCGCGCGAAGAACGAATTGATTTCCTTTGAAGACGCTCGCGGCGGCAACGCGTGGGACGGTACGGGCGCGACCGATACCGAAGTGCTCCCGTCTTTAAGCGAAGAGCAGGCGAAATACGGCAAGTATTCGCTGAAGATGGTTTTGCCGCAGAATAA
>CASETU010000105.1 GCA_949290895.1 uncultured Bacillota bacterium | reverse complement strand
TTATAAACGGTACTTTTTGTGGCGGGACGAACTGTTAAGGGGGGACGCGGGATAAATTGAAATCGAAAAAAGGGCGCGGGGCGGCAAATGTTTGCCGCCCCGCGCGTTTTCAAAAAAGATTTGCGTTGTTTATGCCGATTTTCTTTCAAAGATACGCACGGCAAGGCAGGTCATGTCGTCGGCTTTTTCGCCGTTGGAAATTTTCAGCGCCTCGCCGAGCACTTCGTCGGCAAGGGTCTGCGGGTTTTTGGCGGGCTGTTTTTGCAAAAAGTCGATGATGGAGGACGCCGAACCGAAGGCATCGCTGATCCCGTCGGTCACGAAGAGCATCATATCGCCGTCGGCGAGCGAATCGCTGGTGATGCTGGGCGCGAGGTCGTCCAAAATGCCCATGGGCAGGGAGCTGCCCTCCACAATTTTAATGCCGTCCTGCGTCAGGATAAAGCCGTAAGGCGCGCCGAATTTGATGAAGTCTGCGTTTAAGTCGTTCAAATCGAACACGCACACGTCCAGCGCGGCGAAACTGTCCTCGGTGTTGACCGCCAGCAGTTTGTTCACCGTGTTCATGATGAGCGGACTGCTCATGCCCGCCTTATAAAAGCTTTCGATGAGGGAGAGCGATGCGTCGGAAATGCTCTGTGCGTATTCGCCGCTGCCCATGCCGTCGGAGAGCGCGACGAGGAATTTGTCGCTTTCCAGCCGTTCCACGCAATGGGTGTCGCCGCACTTTTCGCTGCCGTCCTTGTTGGCGGAAGCTACGCCGAACACCGCGTCGTATTTCGCGCTCTTTTTCAGCAATACGAATACCTTGTCTTCTTGCACGAGCGCCCGTTCCGCAATGCGCATCGGTTCGCCTAAAGCTACGGAAACGACGCGCTCCAGCCGCGATACGGGCAGTTCTTCGCCGCAGAGTATCAAACTCACGCTCAAAGAATCGCCCTCGCCGTATATCATCGTTTCGTCTACCGTGAGCCCGCCCTTTTTCAGAGCGGAAGAGAGGGCGCGCTCCGCGCGGTTGCGGAATTTCAGCGTCTGTCCCGTTTCAAAGGCGAGCCCTTTCAATATCTCCGCAATGCCGAGCGCCTGCCCCGCGATGAGTTGGCGGCTCTTGTCGTAGTTGATTTCGTCCACCAGATGCCCGCGGTATTCCGCGAGGATTTTATTCACGCAAAAAATCATGTTGTTCGCGTGGATACAGTTGTCGGAGATCTCCTTCGGAAGATCGATAAAGGAGATCTTTCCCTTCGCCATGCCGATAGATAAAAGTTTGTCTAAGGCGACGGCGGAAGGCACTTTTTTCGCCTTGCACCGCGTGCGGTTTTCGCATTCCGAGCAGACGGAGGAGAATATCTCCTCCAAGAGGTGCTTTTTCGTCGCTTCCTCGCTCGCGCCTTTCTTTTTCAAATCGGTCAGAACTTTGCCGATTTCCAAAAACACGCCGGAAAGTTCGTATAAGCGGTTGGAAAGGATACAGCGGTTCCTGTTCACCGTCTGCCTGACGAGCTGTTTTTCGCGGAAGAGATAGAGCTTTTCTTTGAGTTCGCTCAAAAACTTCGTCGGAACGAGGCAGAACGCCAACGCGCCGAACACGCCGCTTAAGATATGCCATAAACCGTAGGCGGAGTCGATGTGAAATACCGTCATCACGGCGAAGTCGGCAAGCGGTACCGCCGCGGCGGCGAGATAGCGGGACGCCTTCATCGTGGGGAGCGCCGCCAGCGCGAAAAACACGTATACGCCGATATAGCTTAAATTGCCGTAATAAACCGCCACGGAAACGCCGAACAGCGCGGCGACGGTGGTGGAAATCCCCAAAGAATATATGTAAGTTGTTATCAGTACGACGAATACCGTCAGCGTCTTCCATAAGTTGGGATGCGTGAAGTTGCTTACGCCTACGCCGAGGCACGCCGTGAAAAGCGCGAGGGCGGCAAGCTCTTCGAAATCGCTTTTATATTTCAGCTTTTTCACCAAAAGACAGCGGAGCGCCGGCGGCGATACGACGGTTAGAACCAGCGTGATTCCCGCTACGGCGAGTTTTTCGTAGAGCGAAAAGTCAGTCATCAGGTAGTAGGGAATGAACGCGGCGAGCGAATAGAGCACGATTTCCGCCCGCGGTTTTGCGTTGGTAGCGCGGTAAATGGCGAACACCGCCGCGATGAACGCGCCGCCGATTGCGGCGGGCGCGAGCAGGGAAGTCGCCCCGGCTGCAAAAAATGACAAAACGTACAGCAGGGGCGTGACGATCATGGAAAAATTCATCGATAAAAACGCCGTAAGCAGGGCGATCTGGAACGGTTGCGGGGTTTCGATGAGTCGGCAGAAGAGCACCATCACGATAAACACCGCGCCGTATTTTATCACGGCGGCAAGGTCAAAGCATTTCCCGATTTTTCCGAAATTCATAAAAATACCTCTTTTCATCGTAATATGATACAATATATCACGCGCGCGGCGGGGAAGTTTGCAAGATATTGTCTGTTCATAGCGATTTATGAGATAATTTATAATAATATCGTCTATAAAAAAATCGTATAAAAAAACGCTGTTAAAAACCGAAAAAATGTTGTAAAATGAAAATGTAAAAAAGATTCGGAGGAACGGAATTATGATTCGTGTAGGTATAATCGGTTACGGCAACCTCGGCAAAGGTGTGGAAAAGGCGGTAAACGCCGCTAAAGATATGCAGCTCGTCGGCGTATTCACCCGCCGCGCTAAAAACAGTTTGAAAACCATTTCGGGCGCGGCGGTTTATTCCGTGGACGAACTGGAAAATTTCGTCGGAAAAGCGGACGTAATGGTTTTGTGCGGCGGCTCGGCGACCGACCTGCCCAAACAGACGGCGCAATACGTCAAGCTGTTCAATACGGTGGACAGTTTCGATACCCACGCGAAAATCCCCGAACATTTCGCGGCGGTGGATAAGGCGGCGAAAGAAAGCGGCAAAATCGGGCTCATCAGCGTGGGCTGGGACCCGGGTCTTTTTTCCGTGGCGAGAATGCTTTTCGGCGCGGTTCTGCCCGACGGCAACGACTATACTTTCTGGGGCAGGGGCGTGTCGCAGGGACACAGCGATGCGATCCGCCGCGTGGCGGGCGTGAAGGACGCAAGACAGTACACCGTACCCGTGCAGGCGGCGGTGGAGTCGGTGCGCCGCGGGGAAAATCCCGTTCTCACCACCCGCGAAAAACATACCCGCGAATGCTATGTCGTGGCGGAAGAGGGCGCGGATAAGGCGCGCATCGAACGGGAAATCAAGGAAATGCCCAACTATTTTTCCGATTACGATACCACGGTGCACTTTATTTCCGAAGAAGAGCTTTTGAGCAAGCACGGCGGTCTGCCGCACGGCGGGTTCGTGCTCCGCAGCGGCGCAACGGGGGAAAACAAGCACCTTTTGGAATTTTCGTTAAAACTCGATTCCAATCCCGAATTTACCGCGAGCGTACTCACCGCTTACGCGCGTGCGGCGGTCAAGATGAACGCGGCGGGCGAATGCGGCGCGAAAACGGTGTTTGACGTGCCGCTGAAATACCTTTCGGATAAGGAATACGGCGACCTCATCGCGCATTTGTTGTAAAAGGCTTTACAAAAAGCGCGAAATGGTGTAAGATAAAGTCCCGAGTCGGTTATACGGTCGCGGGGGCGGAATGCCCATGAGGAAAGTCCGAGCATCATAGAGCAGGACGCAGGAGAAATCCCTGTGAAGGCGACTTTAAGGAAAGTGCAACAGAAATAAACCGCAGGCGCAAGCCTGTAAGGGT
>CASETU010000104.1 GCA_949290895.1 uncultured Bacillota bacterium | reverse complement strand
TTTTTATACGAGTAATCGTAAATATATATTCAGAGGGGGAAAATATTTATGAATTGTCCCAAATGCGGCGTCGAAAATCCGCAAGACGCGGTATTTTGTTCGGCGTGCGGCGAACGTATCGACGGCAAAAAGCATTGCATGAAATGCGGCAAACTGATCGACGAAAAAAACGTTTACTGTAACTACTGCGGCACGCGCCAGGACGGCAAAACCGTCTGTTTGAAATGCGGAACGGCTTATAAAGGGAGTTTTTGTCCGTCCTGTGGCGTAAAAAATGCCGCAAACACGGAAGTCGCGGCAACTGCCGCAGCCGTTTCTCACGCGGCGGTTGGTCATTCCGCTGTCGGCATTTCTGCAAAAAAGGCTATGTCGATCGTACAGGCTTCGCTGATATTCGGCAGCATCGTTTTGATGTTCGTATTCAGCTTTTTCATCGGCATGAGCGTCGCCATAAAAGACGGCGATGTCTGGCTCAGAGAAGGTTCCAACGCCTTTTCGTTCCTCATCGAACCGTGGAAAGACATTTCTAAGGCCATACAAGCCTTGGAAGCTAACGGAGAAGTTTTCTTTGAAGCGAAATTCGCGTTTTACGCGCCAAACATCGTCATCGCGCTCGCTCTCGGCGCAAATATCATCGTCTGCCTCGTTTACGGCATTTTAGCGACCTGCGCTTTCTGCAAAAACATCGGCAGAAGGGAAGTTTCCCTCTATAAATATCTGCTGCCGCCCATCATTACCACTTTGCTTTCCGTACTTGTTCTGAAAGTATTTTACTCGATGGGAGATCTCAACAGCTTTTCGAGTTTCCGCCTCGGCCTCAACGGCGCAACCATTGCGGAAATCGTACTCGTTTCGCTGCTGCTCGTCGGCGCGATAGTCTTGGAATTTATCGTCAACGGGAAAAAATACGCCGCCAACATTCTCAAGCTAATCTGCCTGCCCATAGCGGCAATCCTGCTTGTGGTATCCGTTGCGGTTGTTTCGAAAAAATTCGTATCGCTTGAAGATTACGATACAACTTCCGCGTCGTTTTCGCTTAGCTTTATCCTCATCACAATAACTTACATGACTCTTTCCGGCACGTATCAGGATCCTTTGCCGGACGTCGACGTACGGTTGGGTTTATATTTCGTCGTCGATTTTGCCGCCCTCGTTTTGTTCGCGGTCATCGCCGTGCTCACGCTGTACTTTGTGCTCTGCGCCCTGAAAAAAGACAAAATAAACAACTTCCTTTCTTTGGGATTCGGTATCGGGAGCGTCATCGTTTCGGTTTTGTTCCTGGTATTCGGCTTGCTGATTGCCAAAGACCTTGCTTTCTCCACGATCATCGGCGACAGCGAAGCCGCGGAAGCGGGAACGTTGGCGAGCCCGCTCGGGCTTTCGCCTATCGCGGGGCTGATTTTGGCAGTCGTCGCGCTCGCCGCTATAATCGTATACTTTGCGACTTCGGGAAAAAAGAAACAAGAACCGATGCTGCAGGAATACGTCAACAACGAAATTTAACGCTCGGCGCCCGCAAAAATTTGCGGGCGCTTTTTGTCTTGTCAATAAAAAAAGGAGATAAAGAAATGATTTGCCCAAAATGTGGAAAAAACAATGAAAATGACGCACGGTTTTGTTCCGGTTGCGGAGAAAAACTTTCGGACAACAACTGTTCAAAAATAAATGAAAAAGATACCGATTGTGCTTTGGAGGCTAACGAAACATCGCATACTTTTTCCGATACCCCCTCTAAAAAAAACTTATTTTGCTAAGTTAGAGCTTACACAAAAAATCGTTATGCTCACGGCAATAACGATGATGTTCGTTTTCAGTTTTTTGATCGGTGATAATATACGTTTACCGTTGTTTCAAAAAAATTACAACGCTATTTATTATATTTTTTCTTATTTTAAAGACGTACAATCTTTTTTAGAATCGAATCTTGTTGACACGCAGACCTATATCCCTTACTACATTCACGTCGCATTTATGGTGTTTTTTCTTGCTGCAAACATCATCGTTTGTACTGTATGCCTTATTGCGGCAATTATTAAATTTGCTTTCGGACTCTTCAAAAAAGAAATTCGTCTGTTCCGCGTTCTTTTACCCGCGCTCATCAGTACGTTCGGCGCAATCGTCATTTTATCCATAAATTTTAATATTTATTATATAAAACCCGCTTTTAACGGAGCAACCGTTGTGGAACTCGTATTAATTTCCGTATTACTTACGGGCATTCTTATTACAGAATTTTTCCTTCGCCCGCAAAATTATATGAAAAATATATACGGATTTTTAGGGTTTTCCGTCGCAGGAATAATGCTTTTTCTTGCCGTGATCACAATGTTGCCAGCTTACCTGACAATCAAAGGTGCAGGCTCGCAAAATATTTCCGTATTATTCGATTGCATGATCTATTCTTCCAGCTACAAAATCAGCTCCGCTCAAAACTTGTTTTTTTACGGATTAGCGGCAACGCTCATTTTTCTTTTGGTTGTTTCTTTCAGCATTAAATCGATCGCTTCCGTGGCAAAAAGCGTGAACCGCGGTCAAAGTCCTTGCAAAGCGGCAATAACCTTTTATGTATTTACCGCCGTTTTTGCCGTAGCCGAACTCGTATTTGCCTGCTTAATTACTGCCGAATACAATAAACTTCTTTCAACCGGCAACGTCGTATCCATCGGCGCATCGCCCATTCTCAGCGTTTTATTTGTCGTTATCGGTTTTTCGGCAATGATAACAGGAAAATGCTTACAAATGAAGCAACAGAAAAAGAAAAGCTGAAATCCTTTCATTTTGACAAAAAGCGGATAAAAGCTTTTCCGTTTACATATTCTTAAAAAAAGGGACGCATTTTTTGCCTTGACAAAAAATAAGCCTTATCGTATAATAAAACCGAATCGGAAGTCTTTAACTTGATCCCGATTTCAAGGAGGCATTTATGACCTGGGTTTATATTTGGCTGGCGGTCGTTGCGCTCAGCATCATCATCGAATTCGTCACGGCGGACCTCGTATCGGTATGGTTCATCGCGGGCGGACTCGCGGCGATGGTTCTCGCGCTTTGCAAAGTCGACCTCGTCTGGCAGCTCGTGGTATTCATCGTTCTTTCGCTCCTGCTCCTCGCCACCTGCCGCCGTCCCATCACCAAGCTCATCGGGAAAAACAAAATTTCCACCAACGCCGATTCCGTCGTGGGTAAGGAATTCGTGTTGCTTTCGCCCATTTCCTTCAACGTGGCGGGCAGCGTGAAAATCAACGACGTTGTCTGGACGGCGGATACCGATAAAGACGGCGTAGAAATCGAAGCAGGGGAACGGGTAAAGGTCGTGGAGATACGCGGCAACAAACTTATCGTGGAAAAAGCGGAAAACTGACCGCTTAAAACCGTAATATCATAAAGGAGATGTATTTATGGGTCCTATAGAAATCATTCTGATTATTTTAGCAATCGTTGTATTTTTAGTCATCATCTTTTCCATCAAGGTCGTGCGCCAGTCTACCGTCGTGGTCGTGGAACGGCTGGGAAAGTTCCGTAAAATCTTAGAAACGGGCATTCACTTCGTATTGCCGTTCTTTGAAAAGGCATCCAAACCGATTTCTTTGAAAGAACGCGTGGCGGACTTCGCGCCGCAGCCCGTCATCACGAAAGATAACGTCACCATGCAGATAGACACCGTCGTTTACTTCCAGGTGACCGACGCGAAACTCTTCACTTACGGCGTTGAAAACCCCATACGCGCCATCGAAAACCTGACGGCGACAACGCTTAGAAACCTCGTCGGCGAGCTGGAGCTCGACGGCACGCTCACTTCGCGCGACACCGTCAATTCCAAAATGCGCTCCATTTTGGACGAGGCGACCGACCCGTGGGGCATTAAAATCAACCGCGTGGAGCTGAAAAACATTCTCCCGCCGCAGGATATTCAAAACGCCATGGAAAAGCAGATGCGCGCCGAACGCGAACGCCGCGAATCCATTTTAAAAGCGGAAGGCGAAAAGCGCAGCAACATTTTGGTTGCGGAAGGCGAAAAGGAGGCGATGATCCTCCGCGCCGAGGCAAAAAAGGCCGCGGTCATTGCAGAGGCGGAGGCGACCGCAACGGCGATCAAAATGATAAACGACGCTAACCCCAACGCAGCATATTTGACTTTGCAGGGTTACGAGGCGTTGAAGTCCGTCGCCAACGGCAAGAGCACAAAGCTCATCGTGCCGAGCGAAATTCAAAACATTTCCGGCTTGCTCGCCAGCATGAAGGAAGTGCTCAGCCTGGAAAAGCCCGAAGAAGAAAAGAAATAACAAAAATAAACGCGCCTTTGAATTTTTCAAAGGCGCGTAATCACATACGCTTTTCGAGCGGGCGCGGACGTTTTTTACAAAACGCCGTTAAACGTTTGACAAAACATTTCTTTAAGACTTAAATTGCGGCGCGCATAAGCGTTTTTATATGCGCCGCTGAAGGAGTCGATTCGGCGCGCTCCGCGGGCGGGGGAGCAAAAACCGCAGACTCAGCACGCAGCCGCGTTGCCGATGAGAAAGTCCACGCTCACGCCGAACACGGCGGAAAGCGCGACGAGCTGAGCGATGTTCGGTTCGGAACGCCGCTTTTCCCAGTCGCACACGGTGGACACCGTCAAATCGAGCTTTTCGCCCAGCTGTTTTTGCGTAAGATTACATTGCAGCCGCAAGGCTTTCAAAATGTCGGGAAAATTCATATCACCATCATACCGCTTTTGCGCGGGCGGATAAACGCGCTTTTTGACGAAGGAGAAAATTTTTTGTAATATGCAACTCAAATCTTTAAGCGACCCGTTGGAAATCAAGGACTATATATTGCGTTCGACAAGCGGTTTTTGCGATTTTTCCCTCGGCTTTCTGCTGATGTGGAAAAAAAGCTACCGATTTTTTTATGCGGTGGAAAACGATACGCTCATCTTGGGCGGAGGATACGACGACGCGCCGTTTGCCTATTTTTATCCCATAGGCAAGGACATCGAAGGCGCGCTGAAACTCATTGAAAAGGACGCCGAAAGCCGCGGCGGGCTACGCTTTGCCTGTCTGGACGACGAAACGGCGGCAAGCCTTTGCAACCGCTTTCCCGACGTCTGCGTGACTTCCGACAGGCGCTGGAGCGATTATATCTACGACGCGGAAGATTTAAAATACTTCAAGGGCAAAAAGTTCAGCGGGCAGAGGAATCACATCAACAAATTCCTGCGTACCTTCGGCACGTATTCTTATAGCGACATCACCGTCCAAAACTTGCCCGCCGTGCTGGAATTCATGAAGGAATTCGGCAAAACGCGCACTTTCGACGGCATGGCGAAAGCGGAATACGAAAATTGCTTTACGCTCATAGAAAATATGTTCGAATATAACTGTTTCGGCGGTTTTATCGAATGCGAAAAGCGCATCGTCGCCGTTGCGATCGGCGAACGGGTGGGGAACACCCTCATCGAACACATCGAAAAAGCGCTGCCCGACTATCCGGGGGCGTATCAGGTGATGGTATCGGAATTCGCCAAACGCTACGCCGTAAACGGGGTCAAATACATCAACCGCGAGGACGATTCGGGGGACGAAGGACTGCGCACTTCCAAAATGCAGTATCACCCCGTCGCCATCAAAAACAAAAACTATCTGCGGGTCAGCTGCCTGTTCAAAAAGATAAAGCCGCCCGTCATCATGATAGACGGAGAAGTCGTCGTAAGCGACCTAACAGCCGCCGATAAAGAGGCGTTTTGCGAACTTTACACCGACGACGACAACAATTTATACTGGGGCTACGATTACCGCGAAGATTTAGGCGAAAACGCACCCACGCCCGACTATTTTTTCGGTTTTCAACAGCGGCTGAAGGATCGGTGCGAGGAATATTCCCTCGCGGTGCGCGTGCGCGGCGAGCTCATCGGGGAAACGGTGTTTCACAACTTCGACTTCCACGGCGGCGTGGAAATCGGCATACGCATCAAGCGTTCCATGCAGGGCAAGGGCTATGCCAAGACCGCTTTAAAACTGATGATTTCCTACGCGAAAGACGTGCTCGGCGCGGCGAACGTCAAGGCGAAATGCTTTTTGCAAAACGCGCCGTCCAAAGCCGCGCTCCTTTCGGCGGGATTCCGTCAGACGGAAAAGGACGACACGTACTATTATTTTCAAGCTTAACGGCATCGTTTACAGTGTCTTTTATCGTCGCGCGGCAAGCGCCGTTTCGCTTTTTCACTGATAAAAAAACGCTGTGCCGCGATTTCGGTTTTTTCAACGTCGTTTA
>CASETU010000103.1 GCA_949290895.1 uncultured Bacillota bacterium | reverse complement strand
TTTTCGCTTTTGATCTCTTTCATCCTTTTAACCCCGTTCCCGTAACGCTTTCCAAAAATTGTTTCTGCATGAAACTGAACAACAATACCACCGGCAACATGGCGATGATACATGCGACCGACACATAATTCCACGACACGATATAAGAACTCGAACCGCTTTTGTAAAGATTTTCAAAAATGCTGATGCTGTTTGCCATCAGCCAATCCTTCTTTTCCGTAACGTAGAGCGCGGGACCGTACAAATCGTTGTACGTGCCGATAAAATACAGCAAGATGACCGTCGTATAAACGGGCACGTTCAGCGGCACCACGATTTTGAAAAACGCACGGAATTCGCCGCAGCCGTCGATGCGCGCCGCCTCGAGATAATCCTTCGGCAACGATTCGAAAAACTGCTTGAACATAAAGATCATGAACACGTCCGTACCGAACCAACAGGAGACCCACAGCGGAATGTAGAACACGTTTTTAAGCCCCGTATTGACCATGAATTCGTAGATGGGAATGCCGAGCAGTTCGCCTGGCACCATCATCGTGGCGAGCATGACGAAAAACAACGCGTTTTTCCCGGGAAAGCGGAATTTCGCAAACCCGTATGCGGCAAAAGAACAAGTGAGACACGTTCCCGCCGCTTTCAGCACGAACACGAGTACGGTGTTGAAAAACATGCGCACGACATTGTAATCTTCGTGATTGAGCACGAACTTTATGTTTTCGATAAGCTCGAAAGAATGCGGAATCATGGTCGCGGTCGTCGTAGCTTCTTCCAGACTCTTAAAAGAGGTGATGAGCAGATAATAAAGCGGCAAAAGTGCGACAACGGCGAAAAATATCAGCCAAAAATACAAATTGACTTTTTCCTTTTTCGAGTATAAAGAATATTTTTTCATACGCACCTCCCTCACGACACGTCCTTTTCCACATAGAAGCGCGAAAGCAGGAACTGAATACCCGTAAGCGCGAGGATTATGAGGAAGAAAATATACGCCATCGCGGAGGCATACCCCAAACGGAAAGGAGAATTGAACGCTGTTTTGAACATATATATCGGGAAGAGCAACGTGGAATTCGACGGCCAGCCGTCGCCGTTACCCATTACGAACGCCAAATTGAAGGATTTGAGTCCGTCGATGGTGATGAGTATGACATTGAAAAAGAGCATCGGAGAAATGAGCGGCAAGGTAATGGATACGAACCTGCGCCATTTCGACGCGCCCATGACCATGGCGGCTTCGTAATATTCTTTGGAAACGCCCTGTATCGCCGCGAGAAACACCAGCATCTTCACGCCGAAACCGAAGGAACTGATGATGATCATCGTGACAAGCGCCGTATCGGGCCCCGCATACCAAAGCGGCAAGTCCTGTATTCCGAAGAGCCGAAGGATTTCGTTGACGAATCCGTTGTACGGGTTAAACAGGTTTTTATACACCGCGCCCACCGCAAAACTCGGTATGATAAAAGGCAACATGTACACCGTTTTGAAAAAACCGATACCGCGCACTTTGGAACTTAAAAGCAGGGCGAGCACCATAGACGTGACGAGCACGGCAATCCCGCTGAAAAAGGCGTAGATAAAGGACTGCTTTATCGACTGCCAGAAGAGCGTATCCTTCGTGAGGGCGTAAATATAGTTTTCAAATCCCTTAAAGTCGTAAGACAGAGCGAATATCGTTTTATCGGAAAAACTCAAAAGAAGCGTGCGGATTATGGGATAGAGATAAAACAGTAAAAAACCTACGAGTGCCAGCCCCGTAAATAAAAGAAAATACGTATAATCTTTTATCCAGATTTTCTTTTTGGATTTGCTCAGCATCTTCACCCCTCCGTTCACGCGGCAAGATTTTTATAATAATTGTCGACGTTAGTTTTAATGCGCGCGAGCACGGCGGAAACGTCCGTTTCGCTTCCTCTGCCCGTAATGAACAGTTTATAAAGTTCCGACATGGCTATCTCGCGGCAGACCTTGCTGAAGTCCTGTTCCGCGGGAAGGGTAACAGCCTTATCCACCGCCGCGAAGAAAGCGTCCATGTTCCGTCCGTTCTGCGACTCTTCGGGAAGCGCCGCGATGAGCTCGCGCATGTTTTTGAGCGCGCCGATTTTATTGTATGAATACATTTTGAGCGCACCCTCTTCCCCTGCCCAAAGCTTTAAAAATTCAAAAGCGGCGTCGGGCTTTTTGCTTCTCACGGAAATGCCGAATGCGTCTGCGGAAATTTCGCCGCCGCGCGCTTCCGGGTTATCGACGGGCGTCGGTAAAACGGCGATGTCCCAGTTCAGCCCCAGCGCGTCGTAACTGTACCAATCCCCCGTATGCCCGCCTAAAATCATCGCTGCTTTTTGAGAAAGGAAAGAAAAACCTCCCTCCGCCTCGACGGCGTTCGGCGCGAATTTTTCCGTTTCGTCGCCCATCGACTTCTTCACGAAAAATTCCGTCGCTTCCAAAGCCTCGGGCGAATCGAGCGCGCACACCTTATTATCGGAACCGGCTTCGTAAAAACTGCCGCCCGCCTGATTCACATAAACGAGCCATTCGCCCCACCACTTGATCTGCGTTTCGCAGCCGAACTGCGTATAAGTATCCCCGCTTTTTTTCGTAAGGGCGATGCCCGCTTTGCGGAAATCCTCCCACGTCCAGGTATCGTTGGGATAAACGCTTTCGTTTTCGGAAAGACCGAGCGCCGCGCGGATTTCCGTCGCCGACGCGTCGAACATATCTTTATTGTAATAAAGGAGCGAAGTGTTGATCGAGGTCGGCAAAGCGTAAACGTTCCCGTCTATGGTGAGCGCCTGCATGACCGAGTCGATATAATCGCCCGTATCCATGCCGCTTTTTTCGATATAATCGTTGAGCGGCAGGAAGGACTCCTTCATACCGAGGATATCCACGGTACTGGTCTTGATGATGTCCGGCTCGTTTGCCGTGCCGATAAGCTTGCTGATGTCCTGCCCGTATGTTGCGGAAACTTCCGTTCCCGTCGTTTCCGTAAAATAATCGAACAGCTCGTCGTAACGGCCTTCGTCTTCCAAATCGAGCGCGATTTTCAGCGCGCCGCCGCCGTTTTGACACCCCGCAAAGGAAAACGCGGTAAAAGCAAACACGGCCGACAAACAAAATACAACGAATTTTTTCATATTCTATCACCTTACGTTTTCGTAAATTTCTCCGAGCGACAGTTCCGCCATGGCGATATTCGTGTCGCACGTACCGTAATAAATTCTGACTTTTTCGTCTTCGGCGATCATGCCGCAGGTAAATACCACGTTCTTGAAAAAGCCGTTCTTTTCAAAGTCTTCCGTAACCTCGATGAGCGGAGAGGTCCCGCGCGCCTCGATTTTTTCGGGGTCGTCCTTATTCATGATCATCGCGTATAGTTTATAGCAATTGTTCTCGTCCGCCGCATGAAAAATTTCCAACCAGCCTTTCTTCGTCAGTACGGGAACGGCGCCCGCCCCTACGCGCTCGTTACCGTCCTCGTCGGAACGGAGCAGCACACGGTATCCGCCCCAATGGCGAAGGTCGGGACTTTCCGCAATCCACATATCCGGTTTTGCGAACTGCGATGTGCTGGGACGGTGCAACGCATAATACTTATCCCCGATCTTATGCGGGAAAATGACGACGTCCTTATTGTCCGCATAAAAGATAACGCCTTTTCTTTCAAACGTTTGAAAATCGGTCGTAACCATCAGTTTTGTGTTGATGCCGCAGTCGCTGATCGCCGAATAAGTGATGTAATACATGCCGTCGATTTCAGTGATGCGCGGGTCCTCTATGCCGTACTCCTCGTCCGCGCCTTCGGGTAGGATACGGCGGTCGGTGATGCGAAAATCCATTCCGTCTTCGCTTTCCGCAATCAAAAAATACGAAAGAGACGTCAAATAATTTTTATGACTGTTCTTCACGACGCGGCAATCGGAAAAATCATACTTGCCGCTCTTTTTATCCAGCCTGATGATATTCAGCCCGTTCCTTTGGTCATACTCGGGAACGAGAAAATAATTTTCGTCTTTCTGGACGGGGCGTTCCGCGACCCTGACCAGCATGACGGTTTTTCCGCCGCGTTTCGCCACGGCGGGGTTAAACGCGCCAATAACTTCAAAACCCTTGAAATACGGAACGATACTCTCCGCTTTTAATATCTGCCGTTTTTTCATACTTTCCTTACCTGTCCAACGTCTGAATTTTTATGGAACCGATTTTCATCTGTGCGTCGGGGAACTGCTCGCCGATGTCGCTGCCGTTCACCACCAGATAGAAACGGAACTGCGCGTACTGCGCGGTAAAGTTTATCGTGAATTTACCCGTTTCGTTGCCCGATTCCACCGTAAACGGATTGGCACTGACCGCCTTGCCGTTTTCGTAATATATGATTTTAAGTTCCCACATCGTCTTGACGTAATCGCTCTTGCGGTTCAGTTCCGCAACGTCCAAAACGACCTGCACCGTATCGCCTTTCTGCACGCTCAGCACGTTGCTGACGATACCGCCGAAACAGAATGCGCTTTCGGCATATTTGTTCTGCTTGATGACGGCAACGCCGTTTTCGACCTGCACCGACGCGGGACTGAGCGCATGCACGACGGAATCTTCACTCTGTTTGTTCCTGTCGGGAATCGTCCATTTCGACGCGTCGGCAAAATCCGCCGCGATATAGCGTTCCACCGCGGTGACCGCAACCACGTCCGCACGGAACTTTTTCACCGTCCCGTCGGCAAACTCGACGATAACGTATTCGGTATACGTATCTGTCTTTTCGTAAGACGCGCCGTTTTTCTCGGCATAACGCAGAGAAATACCGCCGTCGTAAACGTTCTTTTTCACCTTTCCGTCGGCAAGGGTGTAAACAGTCGCCCCGCTCGCGCCGGAAACCTGCGCTTTCGCTACGGCGTAATTGCCCTCCGCGGAGGAAACCGCCTCGCTTTGCATGGCGTTATCCGCTCCGTCGAAATAGTTTTCGATATAAAGCACTCCGTCTTCATATCCGCTTTCCAGCGCAGACTTTTGCGTTACGGAAAGATCCGCGTACATGTCGTCCCACTCCGTCAAGAACAAATCGTTGAATTTTTCCGTATCGTTTTCCCCTAAGGACTCGAGCGCCGTTTTAAAATCGGTTTGCGTTTCGTATCCGCTGAGCACCCGAACTTCCGCCGTTGCCTGCTTGCTTTGGTCGATCTTCGATGTCGCAGTGATAACCGTTCTGCCCACACCCACGAAGTTTACCAAACCGCTTTCACTGACGGTGGCGACGGTTTCGTCCGCGCTCGACCAAATTATGCTCTTATCTTCCACCGCCTGCGGCTCTATCGAAGCGGAAAGCTGCACGGGCGCACTGCCTTTTTTGGCGGTAAGATTTTCCGCGCCCGAAATGCTTACGCCCGTAACCGCTTCCTGATCGTTGTAAACGGCAATGCTCTTCACGACGACTTCCGCAGTCTGCTGTTCTCCGCTGGGTCCCTTTGCCAGAATGTGGAACGTGCAGTTCTTCTTCTGTCCGTCGTATTTCCACCCCGTGGCATATCCCGGGTCGGGCTGCGTGTTCTTTTCACGGTATTTATCGCAGAGCATCGCGTCCACCACGTTGACGGAGATGAGTCCCGTCGTGCCCTCGTCGGACAAAACGTAGTAATATTCCTTTTCTCCCGCGACGGAAAGCTTAACGATATACTGCGTATAACAGCTTACGACTTCCATCTGAAAAATCACGGCTTTGGAAAAATCCAGTTCCATACTCGGCGTCTGAATACCGCCGTAGTTATCCAGGCTCGCGTCGATATTCCAGATACTGACGGTATCGTCCTCTTCATTGTAATTGGCGACACCCGCCGGAGTACCGCTGCCGAAATTTTTGATATCCGACGCGGTATAAACCGTACCTTCCAAAGGCGTTTTTCCATCGTCCGAATCGTCGGGGTTATCGGTGTTTTTGTCGCAAGCGCCCACGCCCGCCGCCATGACGAGCACGAGCAAAAAAATCAGAAACTTTTTCAACATTTTTCTATCCTCTTTACCTTATTTAGATCTATATTGCAAATCAGAATGCCACGACGCGTTTTGTCACGTAATCTTTCAGCCCTTTTTCCGTCTCTATTTCTATCTTCAATGTATAGTCTGTATCGGGCAAAAGGGATTTATCGTAGGAAAAACTTTCCAGCGGCTCGCCTTCATACACCACGATATCGCCGAAGGATATTTTCATCTTCACGACTTTATCGTTTTTGCCCGCCGCAAAGGAAACGGAAATGACGGAAGAAGATGTGAGCTGCTGGCGGGAATGCAAATCCACATTCACCGCGGGTCGGTATTCGTAAACAACGTTGCCTCCGGCATAAATCTTCGCACCCTCTTCGGTAAATTCCGAAAACGCAGGCAGAACCGTAACCACCATCCCGCTCTTTGCGGGAACGACGATGCGGCTGTTTCCGCTCAAATTCCTGCCGACAAGCTTTCCCTGCGTGGAATCGAAGAGGTCGTAATTTTCCGTACCCTCTGCCGCAAATTCCACCACCATGTCTTTATCATAAGGATTATAATAAAGGTAAGTCGGGTTGTCGTTAAATCCGTAGCTGTCGGTCTTATTGAGATCGTATCTCAAGATCCCGCTGACATTCGTTTCGCTGACGATACCGCCGAGCATCCCGATGAAAACAGAGCTGTATAAACTTAAATCGCAAGGCTGCGAGAACATCGCCGTAGCGTCGCCCATCGCGTAGCCGCCGTTTTGGTTGCGGAACCCTTCATAGCACACGCTGCCCGTGAAATCGAATGGAAGATACGACGACATCGACTGATTGGAAAGCGGAACGTTCTGCGGGAAAAACACCTTCGCGTTGTTCACGACGTTGAGGAGATATTTCCCCACGATATCGGCATAGCGCGTATCGTATTTGACGGTACAAGCCAGCACGGACGCGAGATGGAAAGTGTTCATGGCGAAAGCATAATCGCCGCTCTGACCGACGAGTCCGTCCACCGCATAGCTTCCGAAATTACCGTCCATAACGCACCAGCCCGAACGGAATGCGGAATCCCCTTCAAACAAAAAGTCGAGAAACTTGCCGACATCGTAATCGCAACCGTATTCCCTGTTTAAAATCGCCGCAACATAAGGAGCGTAATCGGTAAGAGCTTCATAATTCGGATTTTTTTGGTAATCTTGCAGATAATCGAGCACTTCCTTCGCGCCGTCGAGATATTTTTCCTCCCCGCTGATGCGGTAAGCAGAATAAAACAGGAACGCCAGCCCGCCGTTGGGCGGTTCGATATGATCTCCCGTAGTCGTTGCCGCTTCGTTTACAACGTCGTAACCGACGAATTCATAATTCGCCTGCCCGTCCTTCACGAAGTTCGGCAAAGCTTCCAACCACTGGTCGGCGCCGTTCAGAACCATTTCCTTCATATACTGCGTGTCGCCGTAAATATCGAAAATGCGCGCAAAGAGTATTTGCGGGAAGATATCGTACCAAAAACTCTGCCCCTGCACGCCCGCGTTGGAAACGAGTTTCGTTCCCGTATTATATGCGGAAAGGGTCATTTCCGCCAGGTCATAAGAAGTTTCCCCCAACCCGAAATCCGACATATCCACCCCCGCGTACGACGCCCCCAGTACGGATGCGAGCATGGTCATGTTCTCTCCTCCGCGCGAAAGAAAACGGTTATCGCCGATATACGTCGGCAGGGAGAATTTACGTTTGAGATACCCCGTTACGAGCGGATTCCCTTCTATGGGACGCGACTGGTCGACCCACATGCCGACGGGGTCCCAGCTCGAAGGATCGCTCGAAACGTAAACGGGAATCTTTGCCTCGTCGTCTTTCGTAAAGGAAAAAACCACGTCGACCAAATTTCTCGCCGCCGCGTTATAATCGTAAAATTCGTAATTTTCAGGCATATCGGGGAAACCTTCCGCTTTAACAATGGTTTTTGCCGCATTGTAGCCGACCGTGAATTCCGCTTGCAAATTTTTTTGTTTTGTACACGATGCGGCGAACATGGAAACTGCAATTGCCGATGCTAATACGAATATAACAATTTTCTTCAATTTTTTAACCTCTGTTAATTTAATTTTTCCACAAAAACAACAAAACTATCTCTTATACTTTTCATTTTAATTCTATCAACGCATGAACGCGAAGTCAATACGTATTTTATTTTTCTGCTAAAAATTAAGCTAAAATTTTTACCTAAAGCAAGCTAAAAAAGTAATTATTTTAACTTATTTTTATTCATCATTTATTGACATGTTAAATTTTGTGTGATAGTATGATAAAAAAGGGGGTAAGAAAATGAAACCCACACTCGAACAAATCGCACAGAAAATCGGCGTAAGCAAAGTCACGGTTTTCAAAGCGCTGAACAATCAAAAAGGCGTAAGCGAAACCGTACGCCAACAAATCATTGACTTTGCAAAATCCATCGGTTATGAAACGAAAAGCAACACCGTTCGGGCGAAAAACATGAATTTTTTGTTCGTCATCAGAAAGGCTTTCTTTTTTACCCCGTCCGAGCAATTTTACTCGCCTATATTTCTGCACCTCAATGCTGAGTGCACAAAACTGAACTGTTCGCTGCAACTGCTTTTTTTAGAGGACGATTCTTCCTTCGAAGAACTGAAAAACGCAATTTCCCTGTCCTCTCCCGACGGCGTGTTTTTCGTGGGAGAACTGAAAAAGCCGTTACTCGAAAATATTGCCGAACTCAATATACCTGCCGTATTCATCGATTACTACACTCTACAACCGCCTGCTGCATGCGTCTTTATAGATAATTACCAATTATCCTACACTTTAACGCAATATCTGATCCATAACGGCCATAAAAAAATCGCATTTGTAGGCGACATCCGTTCCACAAGCACGATTGCCGATCGTTATTTCGGTTATCGCAAAGCGCTGAGCGAAGCTTGCCTGCACTTTATATCATCATGGCACGTCAATCACAATCTCGAAAAGACCAAAGAAGTGTTCGGGCTGGACTTTATGGACAACGACGTGACCGCCATAATCTGCCATTGCGATGCATGCGCGCAAAAGGTATATAACGAACTCATGCTGAAGGGGCTGAAAATCCCGCAGGATATTTCCGTCGTCAGTTTCGACGATACTCCGCTTTGCGAAAGCCTTTTCCCCACGCTGACCAGCGTGGGCGTAAAAAAGGAAGTATTTGCGCAAAAAGCTTTGAACGCCATGCTTGAAACCATCAATTCGGGAAAACATTCCCTCGTACAAATCCGCCCGTCCCTATCCGAAAGAAATTCCGTAAAGTGTTTATGATTTAGCTTCAAGTCAGCAAAAAGTTTTTATTATTATGTCTTCTCGGCGCAAAAACGCCGCTTTGCATCGTTTTGATGCGGGGCGGCGTTTTTTATATTCATTATATAAAAAAATATTGCCGCCGCTTTCCGCAAAGAAAGCGGCGGCAATATTATAAAATAAATCGATATTTTTTTCAACCGGAAAACAGCCCTATAATCACGCCTATGCCGATCAAAAGTATAATGACGCCGCCTATGATACCGCCGATGCTGATAGAATGGAAAATCGCATTGACTATGGCAAATACTATGGCGAGAATAACTTGTGCGGCAATGTAAATACCGGCAATGGTCCATGCCCTCGCTTCCATTTCGTCCGACTTATCCCAAGCAATTCCCGCGATAATCGCGGCAACCATCAAAATCAACAAAATCACTTGCACCGCAGTGGTGATTTTATCTTTAAATATCATCGGCAAAATCATGAATGCGCCGACGATAAAGAGCGTGGACATGGATTTTCCCAACGCATTCCACATTTCGTCGGGGAAATCGACATCGGCAGTCGCCTGCCATATCGTGTAATTGATCATAAACCCGACCGTGCCTGCCGCCGCACCCCATGCCATCAAATCGGAAAAGGCAAAGGTCTGCACCAGTACGAAGTCTAAAAGCATGACAACGCCCATGACCGCGATTTGCGCGATGATGGTAACGCCCAACTTTGTCTTTTGCAATCTCGCAACGTGCACGATCTGCAACACAAACGCAATCGCCGCCGTGACGATTAACGCCGCCTTGTTGGCAAGGTGCATCTGCCTATCCGCGGAATCGCCGATCTTCACGATGTTGTAGATGACTTCAAACTTGACCGCCGCCAGCACTTCCGCCGCAACAAAGACGAGCGAGATGAGGAAAATCAATATCGCAACGCCCGTTACGCCCGATTTTGCAGCGGCGTGCGCGCGCGCTTTTTTGCGTTTTTCCTGCTCTTTTTGTTCCTTTTCGTCAAGTTCTTTCAGATATTTTTTAAATTTCTCGTCCCCGCAGACGAACAGCATGTTGACGTCGCTCGCGGGAATGAAGTTTTTCTTTTTATTGAGCAACGACTTGAAAGAACGATGGCTGAGCAGATACTCCTGCTTATTCGGCACCTGCAGATACTTTTCGACGTCCGCTTCGTCCACGAGCTTCAGCACCGTGTTGAAGTCTTCGTCGGGTTCCACCCTCTTCTTGCTTAAAATCAGCTCGATGGAGTTGACGGCATGGAATTTCGCGTGCAGGCGTTTCCAGTAAAGTTCGCCGTCCAACTGGTTCTCGCTGACGGCATAGGTATAAAACCGTTCCGCGATGTCGAAATACCGTTCCGCCAGCATGAAATCGCCCATGAACTTTAACCGCTCGCACATATACGTTTTATTGCCCGCGTCGATATACTTCAGCAATTTATAGTAAAGATCGGTAAGTTTTACGACTTCTTTCTTTGCACCCGTGTCGGTAATGAAGTTCACGATTTCGTCGGTAAAAATCTTGATTATGTAATCGTACTGCGTCCTCGGTTCGTATTTGTAATCGAGATTTTCGCGCGCGATGGTGGCGAACACCGCGGAAGTTTTTTCCGCAGGTTTGAAAGAAGCGAGATATTTATAATATTTATCTTCCTTGATATGCGAAATATAAAACTCGCTTTGCGAATCCTTTCGCCAATCCTCTTCTTTTTTACAGTATTTGAGAAGATTTTCAAAGTGCTTCGTCAAATCTTCCGCAGCCGAATCGTAAGCCTTTTCGATAAGCGCGTACAACACGGCGTTGGAGGCGCTGTTCTTCATCTTTTCGTTGAGTTCGCACCGCGCGCGGACAACATCGCGCTCGGTTACGGCGAATGTACAGCACATATCGAGTATACGCGCGTTGGAATCGTTCGGAATGAGTTCCAGCGAACGGGCGAGCGCGCGTTTTGCCGAATCGAATGCTCCGATACGCATAAAATACACGGCTTGCGCCAACTCGTAAGCGGCATACTCGTCGACGGCGTCTTCATCGAGCGTCTTGAGGATATGGTCTTTCAGCGCATTGATTTCCTGTTCGGTATACGCCTGCTTGTTCGCGTTTTTATTCAAAAGTTTCGAGAAAAACGCAAACTTGAACCCGGCCTCGTCAGTCGTTTTTCCCTCCAGATAATAATGTTCGTAAGTATAGGAAATAACGATTTTGAAAAGATCGACGATCTTATTTTTTATCGCCGTATTTTTCAAGCTATAAACGCTTTCGAGCCCCGAAAAGACGGCATTCGTAAGCAACAGATTATACGTTTTCGCGCTCTGTTTCGTCACGTTGGACAAAAGGTTGTCGATTTGCGCAAAGGACGGGAGTTTATAAATATCGAGGACGCTTTCGCCCTTTAATGCGGACTTTACTTCGAGGCGGATATTGTTATAAATAAATACGTCAACATTTTCGTCGATCTTGCCGATGCGGTCATTCACCGCTTTTGCGAGAACGTAATTTTTATAATCGATCGCCTTGTCCGCTATATCCGCACAATGGCTTATGTATGTTTCCGCATCTTCCGACGCGATCGCCTTGAAGTAAACATCGCAAAGCCGAGTCGCGGTATTGCCCGCCGTTCCTATCGTACGGTGGATTTTGTTGACGATGATATCCAACGCTTTATCGCGCTGCGGGATATTGTATGCGACAAGCTTTTCAAAGAACCCGATGCCCTTTTCGATACTGTTGTTTTTGAAACATTCTTCTTCCGCTTGACAGAAAAAATTCGCCACGCGGTCGAGCTGTGCCTGCGTACAGTTCGCCATAACGCCGTCGAAATGGGTAAAACCTTCGAATTTCGGCGAACGTGAAACAAAGTCCGCGTCGGTATTTACGTTCAGCGACGCAAACATGGTGCCGATATGCGCCTCTGCATTGTCGCCGCTGCTTAAAACCTGCGCATAATATTCCAACGCCTTTTTATACCGCTTGTTGGAAAGCGCCGCGTTGCCGAGGTTCAGCGCCTTGGAATCCTCGATCGCGAGTTGCTTTTCCTCGCTGACGACGCCGATCTCGCGCACGGAGACCGCCCCCGCAACCGTCGCGCTGTGCGTTTTTTTCACGCCCGAACCGAGCTGCTTTTTGGCGATCTTCTCGCCCTCTATCTTCGTCGCCCTTTTGCCGCTGAAACCCGCGAGTTCCACGCGGACGTTTCCGCTCTTCGCCTCCAAAGACGCAAATATCTTTTTGATATGCGAAAGGAGCAGCGGGAAGAAATCTTTTTTCGAGGCATCGAGCGCCATCATGCCGCCGCGGAGCAAGGTCTTAGGAATGTCGTAGGCGTCCATGTTTTCGTACGCAACCACAAGCGATTGCGGGTGTTTGTCGCCGCCGTCGATTCGTTTCCACCACCTTCTCCATTCGTTCCTGACCCAGTACGCATTGAAATATTCCGCCTTCTGTCCGTATACGATCATCACTTTTGCCGTCTGCAAAGCATTGTAGATGTACGGCTCGTAATTTTCGGAAATCTTGTCGGCAAGGCTGGTACGGCTGTAAAACACGCGATACCCCTGATCGGTCAGCCAAGTGTAAATTTCCTGCGCCTGCACGCTGTCCTCGGTACGTTTTTTCGTCGCGTCGTCGGAGTCCTTAAAGCTGATGAATATATCGTAAGGCTTTTCCTTCGACGCCATCTGCACCCAGTGTTCGCGGATACGGTCGATTTCCGCCGCGTCCTTTGCGTACTTTTCCCGAATATCCGCAGGCGCGATTTCTATTGCCTTTTTGTAGTAAGAATCCTCGCAAAACGGGGTGAGCGTGGTATTGTAACAGGTCGGAACCCGCTTTCTCTTCCCCTCTCGGCTGTCGTCCACATACACGATGCCGTGGTTTGCCAGCGCCACGCCGAAACACGCTTCATAACACGCGGGCGAACGGTCGATGATGTCGATGAAAGACTTATACGCCTCGTCCGTTTCACCGCCGCGCAGCTGCTTGTACGCCTCTACCAGCAGAACGCCGTCCTCCCCGTTGATGACCTTTTCTTCGTAAATCGTGTCGCAAAATTTGCATTTCAGCTTACCTACGCCGTAAGGCGCCAACTCGCCGCCGCAAAGATGACACACGTTCGCGTTTACGTTTGCTCCCATTTATCTCCTCTCCTATATCTCGTTCAAGGTAAATTGCGGCATTTTCTTGCCCGCAAATTCGCTGTCTGTCAAACCCAACTGTTTTTTCACGATGCCGCGCATGCGCAAAGCCGGCGCGAGGCAATATTTTTCAAATGCATTCAAGTCGACGTCGGCAACGCTTTCCCAGTGCGGGAACAGCAGTTTGACATAAGCCGAAGAAAGCCGTTTGACCGCCGTCACGTCGCGCGTATCCGCGCCGTTTTCCGTTTTCAGCAATTTGTCTACGATGGCGCGCGCCGCAAGATCTTCCCGCAAATCGTGCAGGATTTCCGCAAAATATTCGGTGTTGAGCGCCCAGGCGGAAATCTTTTTGTCCTCGCTCATGCGCGGGATTTTCCAGCCCTCCACAAAGCCATGGAAACGGTCGATGAGCGCGGAATCGCGGAACACTTCCGGCAGGGAAGAAAACATATCCTTTTCCACGTCCATGGCGCTTTTATCGATGTTACCCAAAAGCACCACGCCCGCGTCGCCCTTGCCTTCCTTCGAGCCGACGGTATAAACGCCGCTTTCGAGATAGCCTTTCATCGCGCCCTGCATTTCGCTGACGTCCCCGAAACGTATGGTGGAAATCTCGTCGAGCGCGACGTAATCGTAATTGCTGACCAGCCCCTCCTGCTTTAAGTTCATATCGTAAAACATCTTCGCGCGGGTCATGACGCCGCCCGACGCCAGCCAGCCACGCTTGCTGATTTTGGAATATACGTACGACTTGCCCGTTCCCTTGGGCGCAAGCTCGATAAGATTGAGCCGTTTTTCGCAAAAGGGCAGCAGACGGGTAAGCATATAGAGCTTTTCTTCTTCGTCACAAAACCCCGCCGCGTTATAGTCTATCGCGCCGAGCAAAACGTTAAGCCATTCTTCCGTATCGAAGAACCCGCGCGCTTTTTTATAATACGCGAGGTCGGTATTGTAGGGTTTAAATGATTTGAAATCGATAAGCTCGATAACGCCGACGTTCTTGTTTTTCTCCGCGTAAACGCTGTAAGACAGGGTCATCAGTCCCCATATCGCGCCGTTGCTGGAAAGGAACGGTTCCTTGCATTTGTTCCAAACGCCCGCGGGAATGCGCGTTTCGTTGTGCGAAACGCCTAAATCGGGCAGTTCAAAGCTGATCACGCCCGACTTAACGTCCCGTTTCGCCTCGATTTTGCCGATGAACTTCACCGCCTGCCGTTCGGAAACCATTTTATCCAAAAAGCCCGCCCAGTCTCCGCGACGCGGCACGACGCGCTTGATCTCCTGCGAAACGAACGCGACGTTCAGCCTGCCCTCCTTGTCGGAATATTTGCGGATAAACCAGTCACGGATAAACGACGGAATGCTCAGCGCGGAAAACTGTTCCAAGGAGGCGTCCTTTTTCACGCACATGCCGTCGAAATACTTGCGGAGCTTTTCTTCCGTCGTCAAAAATTCTTCCTGCTCAGCCATTTCACACCTTCAAATCGGGCGCAAAGCGCTTGCAGCCCTCGATAAACGCCAGCACCACGTCCGCGGGGATTGCAAAGTTCATGCCCTCCGCGCTGTCGATGCCCGCGACGATGGCGCCGATGACTTCGCCGTCCTCGTCGAACACAGGGCCGCCCGAGTTGCCGTGATTGACCGCGCAATCGGTCATCAGCCGCGGCTTGCCTTCCACAATCCTGCGCTTGTCGCTGATGATGCCGCTCGTGATGCACGTGCCCATGCCCAGCGCGTTGCCGATGACGAACAGACGCTGTCCGTTGCGCACCGCTTTATCGGAAAACTTCACGCCGCGCATTTTCGACGGAACGGAGGAAAGCTTGATGAGCGCAAGGTCCTCGCCCGAGCCTCTGCCGCCGTTGTCGTCGCCCAGCACGACGATGCGCGCGGGAACTTTTTGCCCGCACACGTATGCCTGAACCTGGTCCACCGCCCTGCCGTTTTCCGTCACCACGTGGGTGTTGGTAATGGCATAGCCGTTATTGCCCACGGCAAAACCCGACCCCGCGTAATAATTGTTTCCCGCGCGGCAGGTAAGCGCCATGACGGAATCGATACACGCGTCGAACACCTCTTCTCCGCCCTCTTTTTTCTGCAAAACGGGCGAAACGGCGGCCGCCGCTTGCGGTGCGGGGCTTTTTTCGTATGTAAACACGTTTTCGCAACAGGTACAACGCACCGTCCAGGAATTAGCGTCCTCTTTCACGAGCACGCACTCGCCGCCGCAGGTCTTGCAAATCTTATCGTACATATCTCACTCTCCTATATTGCAGTTAATTTTTATAAAACATCAGATATCGAAGTCGTTTTCCTCGATGCCCTTGACGAACTCCACCGTCTTTTCCGCGATCTTCTTGCCGTCGGCAAAAATTTCCGCATTGTACTTTCCCGCCTCCACGTCGAGCGGCTGGGTGAGAAAATTGCGGATATGCTTTTCACAAGCGTAGTACGTCCCCCCGATTTTAACGGATGCCGCGTCGCATTTCTTATCCACGAAAAATTCCAAACGCGGCTTTTCGTCGGGCAGAAGATTGATTTTTTCCGCCGCAAGCTCCACTTCCGCATTGCCGCTTTCCCCCGCAAAACCGCCCTTTGCGGCGTTTTGCGAAACGCCCTCCGCACCGTTTTTATCGGGCGCAAAGGTTTTTTCGGGAGCTTTCGGCATTTCAGGCGCCGCGGGCGCATTCTCCGCGCCGAAGTCGCTTTTTACAGCGAAAGACGAACCGCCGACCGCAGGCGAAGATATGCCCGCGTACTTTTCAAACGCTTTGATTTCCGCGGGGTTGACCGACGGGCGCACCGAGCGGAGCGCCTTGATAAAGTCCGCGCGTTCCACGGGCACGATGTCGCCCCCCTTGATGGCGCGAAGCACGGGGTCCTCCTTCGCCCTGTCGCACACTTCGTCGATATCGGCGCCGCTGTAACCGTCGCTCAGCGCAACGAGTTCGTCGATGTCGACGTCCGAAGATAAAGGCGCGTTCTTCACGCCCTTTTCAAACAAGAACTTGCGCGCGGGCGCGTCGGGCAGAGGTACGTATATCTTTTGCGAAAACCGCCCCGAACGCATCGCCGCCCCGTCGATATCCCACGGGCGGTTGGTCGCGCCGAGCAATAAAAGGTTCGGATTTCTGCCGACGAAACCGTCGATTTGCTGCAAAAACTCGTTGACGCGCTTGTCGTTATGAGTATCCACGCCGCGCTGACCGATGAGCGAGTCCATTTCGTCGATGAATATGATGGCGAGCTTGTCTTTACGCGCCGTTTCGAAGAGGGAATTGATATTCTTTTCCGATTCGCCCACCCACTTGCTGACGATATCCGAGCCCTTAATGGCGTAAAAGGTTGCGCCGACTTCGCAGGCGATGGCTTTTGCAATCATGGTCTTACCCGTTCCCGGGGGACCGTACAAAAGCACGCCGCCGCCCGTCTTTTTGCCGTAAGCGGCGTATTTATCGGGATATTTAAGGGGATTGATCATGCGGGTAGTGATGGCTTTTTTCACGTCCTCCAGCCCCGCGATATCGGAAAAGTGCACGTCGGGAATTTGAGCCGCCGCCCACGCTCTGCCGCCGTCTTCTTCCTTTTGCGCGCCCGCCTGCATATTGCCGAAGTCCTTTTCAAAACGCTTATTTTCGATAGACGCCCCCACGTTTTCAGCAATTTCTATCAGGCGTTTCGCGCGTTCGAGCCGCGCCTTTTTCAGTTCGGGCGAAGAAATTTTCGCAAGCTTTAAAAGCGTTTCCGCCGCGAGCATGTAATTGCGCTTGGCGAGCTCCGCATTGCCCTCGTTTTGCGCGCGCTTTGCGTTTTCGTAATACATGTTGAACTTATCGTTCAGCAAATTCAAACTGATGTCGTCCATAAAACCCCTTTTTATTTCAATTCGCCTTCCATTAACTGCATTTTTTTAGTAAGCGCATTTTTTTGCCCACAAAGTTCGTCTATTTCCGTACTTAAGCTCTTTATGCGCATAGCTTTTTCCTCTTGTTCTGCATTAAACTTTTTTATTGTCCGCACTCTTTCGTTATATGATTCTTCATTAATTTTTTTTCTTTTTGCAATAATGCCATAAATAATACCGACTATAAACGCTACTACCACATATACAATAATCGAAAATATTAACGCGAATAACATCGATTTTAATATTTCGACATTATTGCATTCCCATTGATTCAAGCAAGCACCGACAAATAAAAAAGGAACTAATATAGAAAGCATAAGAGTTATCTGTTGCAAATTGTAACTTTCCTTTTTCTTCGGAGCCTCGGGAATTATTCGCTTATTCTGTATTTGACTTTGTATAGTCGAACGGCTGTATGAAAGTTCGCTAATTTTTTTCTCGGTTAACGATAACTGTTCGCCGACAGAAATTTTTATTTTTGTCAAACTCTCTTTTAACTGATTATGAAACAAAGTCAGCGTTTCTTTGTTTTCTTTATCGGCAAATTTGAACGCCTTTTTATAGCTTTCGCTGGCGCAAACGGCTTTATACCGCTCTGGCGTTAAGTTTGCGAGTAGCATGTCGGGCGAGGTTGCGCTACATTCCGCCAAAAATCTATCCCACCAAAGTTCCGCCTTTTCGGGGAAAACCGCAAGCGCCGCGTCCAGCATAGGCGTTGCCGTGCCGAAATCGCTTTGCGCAATCCGTTTTTCCGCACCCGCCTGCAAATTCAACGCCATTGCCGTTTTGATTTGCTCTTTTTCCTTTTTGGCGCGATTCTCCACTACGCTCAAACGCGCAGACTGTTCGGAATCGGCATATTTTTTCGCACTTAAAAAATATTTGTTTTTCATTGTGGAAAGCAGCCGCTCGTTTTCCTTTTCCGATTCGTAAAACTGCGCCGCGTTTGTACTTTCCTTTTTGAAAAGCAGTCCCTTTTCTTCCGTCGTATTCTGCGTTACGAAAAAGAGTCCCAGCCATGCCTCGAAATTGATGGGGTCGGCATCTAAAACCTTATTATAATAAGAGGTTGCTTTTGCAAAATCGCCGTTTTCACTTTCCTGCTTTGCACGCATTAGCAGGGAATTGACGGTTGCGCCTGCGCCCGACATGGGCGCGGCGGAAGAGGAAGAAACGGCTTTCAGCTTTTCTTCCAAAGCTTTTTGCTGTTCTTCAAAAGCTCTTTTTTGTTCCTCTATCTGTCTGCGGATTTCCTCCGCCTCGTCATTCTTCTTCGTCAGTCCGAATTTTAAGGAAAGCGCGTCCGCGATTTCGATTTCATATCCGCCCGCGGGGTATTTGGCAAGGTTTATCCCCTGACCGCGCAAAAACGCCGGCAACGCGCTCGGCTTTATCCCATCGAACACCGCACAACCCGCGCCCGAAAGGTTTTCGTCGAACACTCTGTCGCGATAACGCGACCATTCGTTTTTCACCCACGCGGAA
>CASETU010000102.1 GCA_949290895.1 uncultured Bacillota bacterium | reverse complement strand
TGGAAGAAGCCCGATATATCGCCGAGCATGAATCGACGGTACGTCAAACGGCAAAAGTGTTTGCCTCAAGCAAATCAACCGTACATATGGAAGTAACAAAATGGAATGTTATATTTGGGTAATAAACTAAAATATATCTTATAAAAGGTGCAATTTTAGCTTTGTTTGACTTTGCACAGTTGAGCAGAAAGTAAATTTTTTGCGTATAAATAAAAAAAGAATTCGATTTTTATCGGGTTCTTTTTTTTATTATATTTTTTCGAAAAAAATATTTTTTGTATAGTGTAATTTAAAAGCAAATTTGGTATTAGAGCTGAAAAGAAAAATTATTTTATTTTGTAATATTTGTAAAGCATTTCGCGACCTGCATAGTTTGTTGCAAAGCTTGTTTAATTTGTTGCGAAATTATTGCGATTTGCATATTGACAACCCCCAAAACGCATTTTATAATGAACTTGAAAAAGGGAAAATATTGTCGGAGATATCTGAAAACAAACAATATTTTTAAGGGTAAGATGCAATTAAAAAAATACGATGGCAATCCGATTTTGAAGGCAAACGAAAAAAACTTTTGGGAAAATCTTTGCGTGCTGAATCCCGCGGTGATTTATGATGACGATACAAAGGAATTTAAAATGCTTTACCGTGCGGCGGGCGACGACGCGCAGCACAAAATATATTTAGGACTTGCGGTAAGCAAAGACGGATATTATTTTGACAGATGTTTCGACGATCCCGTATTAAAGCCGATCGACGGAGACAGCGACGGCGGCAGTATAGAAGATCCGCGCCTTGTGAAAATGGGAGAATGGTATTATCTGACTTATGCAAGCCGCCCTTATGCGCCGGGAAGATACTGGACGAAAGAACCCAGACCTTGGTTCAATCCTCCCAAAGATACGGTGTCGTTTTTAAGAAACAATGCGACGCTTACGCATCTTGCAATCAGTAAGGATTTGGTGAATTTTAAAAAACTCGGCAGGATTACGGATAGCAGGTATGAGGACAGGGACGTTATCATCTTTCCCGAAAAGATAAACGGCAAATTCTATAAGCTTTCCAGACCGATGAGCCGTCTCGGCGAGAAGTATCCGCACGTGAGACCTGCGGTATGGATTTCAAAATCCGATGATTTGATGGAATGGGAGCAACCCGAATTGATGTTCTGGGGCACGGAAGATTGGGAAGACTTAAAAGTCGGCGCAAGCTGTCCGCCGATTAGAACGGAAAAAGGCTGGTTTTTGATATACCACGGCGTCAGCAAGTCGGATAAAGCCTATAGAGTAGGGGCGATGCTGTTGGATTTGAACGATCCAGCAAAAATCATTGCCAGGACGAAGACGCCCATTATGGTTCCCGAATACGAATACGAAATCAAAGGTTATTATACGAGCTGCGTCTTCCCGACGGGAAACGTGGTTGTCGACGGAAAACTCTACGTGTATTACGGCGCGGCGGATAAATATATCTGTGTGGCGACGTGTGATTTTAACGAATTGATAAATTATCTTTACAATGAATGTTGTTGAAAAAAAACAACATTTTCGAAAGGGGCTGGAGATATGAAAAGAAACGTTTTGCTGATTTTGACCGACCAACAAACCTATACGACTTTGGGTTGTTACGGAAACGACTTTGTAAAAACTCCGAATCTCGACAGACTTGCGCGGGAAGGCGTGGTATTCGACAATGCGTATACCGTTTGTCCGATATGCACACCCGCGAGGGCGAGCCTGCAAACGGGCGTATATCCCAACAAGCACGGCATGGCGACGAACATTTATACGAAGGGTTGTATCGTGCATGAATTGCCCGACAGTGAAAACTTGCTTTCCAGAAGATTGTTGAGCGCAGGTTACAGCATCGGCTATACGGGAAAATGGCATTTAGGAGCAGGGTGTGACGAGCGGCGGCTGCGCGGAACGGAATATCCTTTCGTTGCGAACGAACAAAAGCGTTCAGGATTGCCGAAAGACGTGGGATACGAGGGGGAAAGTTTTCCCGGACACGGCGGCATCGGGGAAGGCTACGAAGAGTTCAAAGATTATCTTAAAAAGAAAAACATCGAGTTTAAAATCAATATCGTCAACAAAGGGTATCCGAACGTCGGAGAAATCACATCGGGGTACGAAGGGACGGTTCCTCATTATCTGGTCGATTGCGCAGAGCAAAAGATTGCGGAATTTGCGGAAAGGGAAAAGCCGTTCTTCTATATGCTGAATTTTTGGCAGCCGCACGAGCCTTATCACGTTCCGACGGAGTTTTTGGATATATACAGAAACGCGAAAATCGAAAAATGGGCGTCTTACGACGCCGATTCGAGTGCTGAACCGGCAATCCACGACGTGCAGCGCGGGCTTTCGCACCACTGGGAGGTCATTGAAGAATATCTGAAATATTATTACGCGTCCATCACGCATATCGATTACGAAATCGGCAGACTGTTCGATTTTCTGAAAGAAAAAAATCTTTACGACGATACGATCATCATGTTTTCGGCGGACCACGGGGAAACGCTCGGCGTGCACAACGGTCTTTTGGATAAAGGACTCAACATGTTTGAAGAAACCGTGCATATCCCTTTGATCGTCAAAGGCTACGGCGTCGGCAGAAACGGCGCGTTTATCAACACTTGTGACTTGTATTCCACTGTTCTGGACATCGCGGGGGTGCCGAGAGAACTGTGCGAACTCGAGGGGAAATCCGTTTTGAGGCTTTTGATGGGCGAAACGGATAAGTTAAGGGATTGCGTGGTGTCGGAATCGAGCGGTATCGACAACATCTGCTATTCGCAAAGAATGATTCGCAAGGGAAATTATAAATTTGTTTTCCACCCTGCGGAAACCGACGAGCTGTACGATTTGGAAAAAGACGGGCATGAATTGACAAACCTTGCAAAAGACCCTGCTTTTTCGGAAAAATGCATCGAATTTTTATTAGAACTCGAAAAGTGGATGACGGAAAACAAGGACGGACTAATCATAAGGTATCGAGAGCTTATGTACGCGAAGATAAACCGTTATAAAAAATCTGCAAACTGAGAATCGGGGAAAGCGATGAGTAAAATTACGTTAGACGATATTGCCGCCGAACTGAATATTTCTAAAAGTCAGGTCAGCAGGGCTTTGGCGGACAAATACGGCGTGTCCGACGAAACGCGGGACAAAGTCGTGCTGAAAGCCATGGAAATGGGGTTCGATTTCAATACTTATAAAAAGCAGGAAACGCAAAAAATTTGCGTTATCATGAAGGATAAGGGAATTATCAACGGGGAGTTCTGGTCGGATATCATCAAGGGGATCGGCAGGGGATTAAACAACTGCAAGATAGGCGGTATCAGAGCGGAACTTTCCACCGTGGAATGGCTGAACAGGGACTTATCGGACATTTTGATAGAGATAAACCGCTCCTATTGTTCGGCGTTCGTTATCATTGCTCGGTGTCCGCGCGACTTGCTGTCCCATATCAAAAGGCTGAATGTGCCCATGGTATTTATCGATTACGCGTCCATGGACTCCGCAAATTATACGAATGTGCGTTGCAACAATTATCAAGGCGGGCTTATCGCTGGAAAATACCTCAGGGATACGGGACACAAAAAAATCATGTTTCTCGGCAATATAAATTATTCTTACAGTTTTTTGCAGCGTTATTACGGCTTTTGCGATTATTTTAAGGAAAAGGAAGACGTGGAAATTTTTGCCGTAACGGAATGTAAAGAAAACGGGCTGGAAAAGATTTCGGAAAGAAAAATTTTGTTCGACAGGGAAAAATTCCGCGAAGTGTATAACGAAAACAAGTGCGACGCCGTCATGTGCGCAAACGATAAGATCGCACAGGAAATTTATGTATACTTTCAAAGTATGGGCATCGAGATTGGAAAAGACGTATCTGTCCTCGGGTTCGATAATCTTGCGCTATGCACGAAATTAAGACCGGGGTTAAGCAGTGTAGCCGTAGACAGGATAGAGCTCGGGCTGACTGCGGCGAATGCCATTCGCGATTTGCTGTTAAAGTCGGAAACGCTTTATTCCATCGAGGTAAACACGAAAATCATCGAAAGAAAATCTGTAATGAAAAAAGGGGAAGGTTATGAAGAAAGCAATCAGTAAAATTGTTGCATTTTTGCTTTTGGCGATGATGTTTTCCATGTCTGCCGCTTGTGCGACAAATAAGGGAAACGTCCTTTACGTCGTCAATTTCAAGCCCGAGTTTCAGGAGTATTACGAGTATATCAACGAAAAATTCGAGGAAAAAGAGGGGATTAAAGTCGAATATGTATCGGTGGATACTACGAATTATTCCAACGTCTTGAGCTCGCGTTTCCAAAGCGGACTTTTGGACGTATTCTTTTCGCAAATCGATTACATGATCAACGGGCAGTCGGATTATATGCTGGAACTGACCGATATGGGCGTGGAAGATTTGTTTGAGCCGGACGTGCTGGAGTCCTGCAAAATCGACGGTAAGGTGTATACTTTGCCCTTGACCAGGAACATGAACACGGTTTTTTATAACAAAAAGATATTCGAAGAATACGAAATCGAAGTTCCCAAAACGTATGCCGAATTCATTTCCGTTTGCGAAACGCTTCAAAATCTCGTTTCGAATCCCGTAGGAGGAAAGACGAAGATCGCCGCGCCGATTTTGCTCAGCGGCAAGACGGAGTGGGCTGTCAATATGATGACTAATCAGATCTATCTCGAATACGTTTTGTCTCAACAGCCGAATTTCTACGACGACTTGAAGAAAAACGAAGATTACGCAAAGGTCAACAACGCCGTCTGGACGGAGGCGTTCACCAGGATCAAAAATATCAGTCCGTATCTTAATTCCACTTTCGCGGGGTTGGATTACTCGACCAGCAGTATTTATTTCTCCAACGGAAACAAGGGCGCTTATTATGCGATGATGCCGGACGGTTCGTGGAACTATTCGCAGATCATGAAGGCGAATCCGAGTTTTGAAGTGGGGTGTTTTTCCCTGCCCGGTGCGGACAGCGAAGAAGATTGCAACATAACGCCCACCAAATTAGGATACACCGTATCGATTTTCAAAAATACGCAAAAAGCGGAATATTGCAAAAAATATATTCAGTTCCTTTTTGAAGAGGAAAATTACGAGAAATTTCTAAATGACACCATGAGTGCAAGCGTGATTCCGTCCGTGCCTTCCGACAACGCGTTTGTAAACGCAATGTACAACCAAAGCGGTGAAACATATTTTTCCACCGATTCTTTGAGGGTCAGGTACCTGCCGTTGGAACCGCAGGCAAGCGATGTGATTCAGATGTTGCAGGGCAAGATGGAAGTATCTACCGTTCTGAATAACTGGAATACGAAAATCGCAGAAGCATATAAGGATTGGTCGCAGTATGTCTAAAAATAAAAAGAAATTTTCTTTAAGGGTGAATTCTACCATCAATCCGATATTTCCCTGCCTTTGCCTGTTGCCGGCGCTGGCGGCGATCGTCATTTTCGATTTGTTTCCCGCGCTGGTCAACATCGGCATGTCGTTTACGAATTATCAGGGCTACGGGTTGGATTTCAACTGGGTCGGATTGGAAAATTACGGCGCGATTTTCGGTCTGGAAGGAAAAGAGGTCTTTCATTCTCTTTTTATAACGCTGAAGTTTACGGTCATCGAGCTTTTTGCTCAGCAGCTTTTGTCTTTGGGTGTGGCGCTCCTGATTGCGGGTAAATTAAAGGGAAAAAACTTCTTTCGCGTGCTCTTTTTCATGCCTACGATTTTGGGCGTTACCGTCATCGGATTTATCTGGCTGATGATTTTCGACCCGATTTCGGGGCCCGTCGCGGTGTTTTTGCAAACGAATTTCAACATCGAATCTTCTCTCTTGGGCGATAGCGGCATTGCGCTTTATCTGTGTATTTTCGTAGTCATTTGGACAAAGTTCGGTTATTCCATGGTCATCTACATATCGGGACTGCAAAATATACCCGAAGAGCTCAAAGAGGCGGCGAGAATAGACGGTGCGAACGCAAGACAGGTTTTGTTCAACGTTACGCTGCCGATGTTAAGACCTGCGCTGGTCATCTGTTTCTGGCTGGGTATCAATTCGGGACTGACGCAGTACGCCATGATCTTTACGTTGACCAACGGAAATGCCGACACCACGACTTTTTCGCTGTATTTTTTCAAACGCGTTATGAACGCATCGATGAATAAAGGCGAAACCGCGGCGCTCAGCATGCTTTACTTCGTGTTTACGACCGTGATCATGCTTACGTTCAATCATTTCTTCAGAAGAAAGGAAAACGACGCGTTTTGATGTCGGGGGAAAGGGTAATGAACCATGAAGAAAAATAAAAACAGTTTAACGAACAAATCGTTCCTCATTTTTTCGTATATCGTCTTATTTATTTTGGCGGTGATGATGCTGGGACCGCTTCTCAGTCTGTTGAACCTTTCGTTTAAATCGGACAGTGAATTTTACGCCGATCCCATGGCGATAGCGCAAATCAAAAGTCTTTCGGAAATGTTTGCCAATTACCGCACGGCTTTTGACAAGCTGGACGTGATAAGCCGATTTTTCAGGACGGTCATCATCTGTCTGTCGGCTGCGGTTATCCATGTTCTTATCATCATTCTCGCAGGTTATCCGCTGTCCAGAGGACATATAAAACATACAAACGCCGTGTATACATTTATTTTGGCATCGATGTTTTTCCCCGGCAGCCTGCTCGCGACGATATTCTTGATTGAGATGCTCGGGCTTTACAATTCACCGCTGAGTCTCGTGTGCTTATGGTCGTTCGGCGGGATTGCGATGCACATTTTCATGATATTCAATTTCGTGAAAAGCGTGCCGAAAGAGTTGGACGAGGCGGCGTTCATCGACGGTTGCTCTTATTTCAAGGTAATAATCGTCATCGTCTTGCCTTTGCTGACGCCCATCATGGCTACGATTTTCATGCTGAAATTTATCAACTGCTGGAACGATTTCATGACGCCTTACATCTTTTTGGTTACAAACGATCTTATGACTTTGTCCACGGGGTTGTTTTTGTTCAAGGGACAATACTCGAATAACTGGCCGTTGCTTGCTGCATCGACGGTTATCGTGGCGTTGCCGATGACGATTTTGTATATTTTCCTGCAGAAATTCATCATTTCGGGCATGACTGCGGGTGCGCTGAAAGGATAACGCGTCGTCATCGTTAAAAAGAGGAGGAAAAAAATGAGAAGAAAAATTATAATTATCTTGTTGGCGGCAGTGTGTTTTTGCGTCTGCATGACTTGCGCCTGCGCAAAAGTGGAAAAGGAAAGCAATACCTATACCGTTACGTTTGACGCGAACGGCGGGGTATTTCCCGACGGGAATTCTGTCAAAATCCTGAAATACGATAAGAGTCAGAAAATCGATTTCGACGAAGAACCGGGACGGAAAGATCATCTCTTTCAGGGTTGGCTTTACGATAATAACCTCGTAACCGATTTTTCGGCGTATAAAGAGGACGTTACTTTTTTGGCAAAATGGGAGGAAATAGACCCCGACGGAACGTATAGCGTCACGCCTTATTATTACGACGAAACTTTGTCCGAATATGTCTATACGGGGATCGATCCTTACATCAATTCCACCTACGATTACGGCGAAGTCGATTTTTCCGTCGAAGGGAAAAACTTAAACGACATCGTCGGCGCCACGCTTTGGGGCGGCAAGTACAACTTCACGGAACTCGACTATTTGAACGAAGGCGCGCAGATGGTCGCACAGGATTTGAACAGCTCCGTGTATAAATTCAACATGTCGTCGAACGCGTCTTCCTATTATGCGTTCAATTACACCTGGCCTGTTTTCAAAGACCTCAAGGAAATCGCCATGAGCGAGCCTTATCAGAAAGTTTTCGCCATGTCCGAACTGAAAACGTTTATCATCGTGGCGAACGAGGTCAACAGCATCAACTGGAGCGACGGTGTTACTGACGAGGAATATGCTTCCGTCAAGCAAGAGTTTTACGACGTTTCCGTATATCTCCTCAATTACTATTACGATGTAGAAAAGACCTTTATTCTTTCCAACTGGGAAGGTGACAACATGTTCGGACCCAAGCTGGACGCGATAGAGGAGAATAAAAATCTGACGGAAGCGGAAAAAGAAGCAGCAAAGGAGCTTGCCACGCAGGGGCTCATCGATTATTTTAACGCCCGCGTTGAGGGAATAAAGGAAGCGATGGAAGAAGTTACGGGTTCCGCATCGAAGGTATATTCCTGCGTGGAAGTCAATCACATCAACTATACGAGCAACGCGAAGAGAACGAAATTGAAGGACGTGGTTGTTCCTTACGTCAACGCGGATTTATTTTCTTTCTCCAACTGGTACACGGATAATCCCGATGCGGACGGGAATGTCAAATACGACATTAAAAGCGAACTTGACGAACTGGCGAGCAAGGCTCCCGACAGCGAAGCGTTCGGGGATAAAAACATTATATTAGGCGAATTCGGCGCGGGACAGTACAATAAAGCGGGCGGCAGCGAAGAAAAACAATATCAGATCACCAAGAGCCAGTTGGAAGGCGCGGTGGAATGGGGCTGTCCGTACGTCGTTTACTGGGCATATATGTGCAACGAGCGCCTGGTTTCCGCGGCTCCCGGCGAAGAGACCGACCGCGTGGACAACACCGATATGGGCGGATTGTGGCTGGTAAGACCCGACGGTACTTACGCGAAAGTGTTCTGGTATCTCAAATCCCTGATGGACGGCAAAAACTATCTGAGCAACATACCGCAGATCACCTTGAACCTCCCGCCCGAAAAGGTACAGGAAGTGGAGTTCAGCAAGTCGGAAGTAATATTCTTCGATGATTTAGTGGATTTTTCCAAAATGTCCGACCACACACAGGAAGGCTCTTTAAGGGATATCGTCGACGGTGAAATATCGCCGAGCAACGACGGGAAGATAGAAGACGAAATGGGGCTGGTGCTCAGACCCGAATTGTCTAAATCTTTGTTCAGCTCGTTTAACGCGTACTTAAATTACGTCGATTACAGCGGCATCGAGCGTTCGAGAGTGGAAGACATGTTTATCGAATACGAAGTGGTGTCGAGCAAACTCGCGATGTTTGCCTATTCGTATTGCCAGATCTCCAACGCCATTTTGTCGGTAGAGGGCAAGACCGCGTCGGGAGAATACGAGCAGCTGCAAAACGTATCTTATGTGGAGCTCAGCCGTTCGGGCAACTGGCGGCAGAACTACATTTCCGCCGTGATTCCCGAAGAATATACGCATATCAGAATTACCTTTACGGATACGATTTCCACGCACCGCTACGACCCCATTTTGACGGCCGTTACCTTCCTTTACGACGGCGAGGGGAGCAATCCGAACGAGAACATCATGCCCGACGACGAGGCGACGTATATCACAGACGATTATCCGTATGAAGACATGCGGGAGAATAACACCGTCGCGCCGCCGCCGAACGAAAGCGTCGCTTCGCAAAAAGTCAATTATAATTCGGAAAACATCGTGTTTGCCGACGATTTGACCGATTATTCCAAACTTTATGCGGCAAACAACATCGAGCAGACGGAAATTTCGGATAAAATCGCCGCCATCAGCTATCTTCAGCACGCCGAGCAGGATAAGAGCGTGGTGAGAAGGACGGCGAATTCCTCTTATGCAAGTCTGGTATACGAAGTCGAAACGCAATATTTCGGAGTGTTGTTTTATAATTACGATTACCTCAAAGGAACGGCGAAAAATTCTGCCCGCATTTACCTTTACGGCAGGACGGAAGGCGGCGATTACGAAGCGCTGAATTTCTATTATGAAACGGTGCGCGCGACGGGCACGAACGGAGACGGCGAACAGATGTACGAACCCGCTACGGCAGGCGGCGAATACTGGAAGCTGACCTATCTTTCAGCGATCATTCCCGATGGGTATGATTATGTTCGTATCGTGATAGACGCGCCGAAATATCAATACAGTATCAATATAGCAAACGTGATGTTTTTCAGCGAAAATGCCGCTACGCACGATATCATTCCGTCTCCGACCGCAGGCGGAACGGAAACCGATCCTTCGTCCGACCCGAATTACATCGCTCATTCGCCCGATACGGCGTTAAAGACCTATCAGTTTAACGAGGGCGAAGAAGGGATTACCTATTACGGGACGAATATGGAATTCCGCACGGACATTTCGGGCATTAATCCAGGGAATTTTATGAAATACATGAACCCCGCCGATCAGACGGTCGTGCGTCGAATCAACACGGATGAATTGACCTTTACGATAGACCTCGTTTCTGGGACAGGCGGCGTGGGCATGTTCATTTACAACAAAGCAGAACTTTCAAGCCTGGTGGAAATATACGGCGTTACGTCCGACGGGCAGGCAGTGCAGATAACCGAATATTATTACGATGAATACTCCTATTACGATACGGCGACGGGCACCAGCTCGAGCAGAACGGGACAGCAGCAGGGACAGGTCTATCTCACTTTCAAATTCGATACCGACGCTTATGCGAAACTCAAAATCGTATATAAGCAGGGCGCGGAGAGAATGACGGCTTTGAGCACGCTCTTCGTCTATGCGTAAAATCGGTTATGTTTAACGAAAGAAATTATTTAAGGAGGAAAATATGAGAGCGAAATATTGTAAACCGGTAGTTAGCGTTTATTTTATCGGCAAAGTCGATATGCTTTGTTCTTCCGCGGAAACCGACGGTTTTGGAGAAGATAAGGAACAGTGGTATTTCGAATAGGGGGAAAAGATTATGTTAAATAAAGTGAGAAACAGTTTTTTGCTGGCGTTTGCCGCGCTGTTCGTATGTGCTTTTCTCGCGTTCTTTGTAGGCGGCAATAAGGTCAGTGCGGCGGGAGAAAATACTTTTTCCATGGTCGACGGCGCTTCCGTAAGGAGCGAAGACCCTGCGGGAATACGATTCACCGCAAAGGTGAGCGCCGACGTATATGCGGAAGTTGTGACCGACGATAAGGACGGCGCAAAATCTTTCGGCATGCTTATTTTGCCTTATGAAATTTTGCAGGAGAGCGGAATTGATTTTTCCGCGGATTTGTTTGAGCAGTTTGCGGAAAAGAAAATTTCTCCCGTGGTGATCGGCGACAGGACGGCGGGCGACGAAAACGGCATGCTTCCCGTGGAAAAAGAGGACGGATATTATTATTTAAGCGGCGCGCTCATCAATATCAAATATTCTAACATCAATAAAAAATATTTTGCGCTGGCGTTCATAAAGACGGAAACGGACGGTGCCGTGCAGTACAGATATGCCGAATATACGCCTTTTGAAAACGTCAGGAGCGTGGTAGAGGTCGCAAGCAAAGCTTTGGCGGAAGGAAAGGACGGCGCGGCGCTGACGGGTTATATCGAAAAGGGTTTGAAAAACGCGGCGGGAATTGCCGAGGACGAATATCTCGATCCCGATAAATTATCCGTCGTTTTGAGCGAAGAAGAATTGCAAATTGATGCGGGAACGGCTCCAGTTTCGCTGAACGCGCAAATTTACTATGATTCCGTTGCGCTAAATATCGATTTGGAAGAAATCTGGACGAGCTCGGACGAAAACGCGGTCGCGGTCGACGAAAACGGCAATTTAACGTGTTATGCAGTCGACGAAATCCGTTCCGTTGCCGTAACGGTGGCGTTTGGAGGTACGAGTTTAAGCGCGGTCTGCAATGTTACGCTGCAGCCCGAGGCTTACGAGTACGAAGATATGCGCAACGGCAATACGACCGCCGCTGCTCCGAATATCAGCGATCCGTCGCAGAAAGTGAATTACGATTCCGCAAACATCGTGTTTGAAGACGATTTCAGCGATTTATCCAAAGTGTATTCTTATTCCAACGTGGAACGGACGGGAATGGAAGACAAGGTCTCGGATATAGAATATCTCGAACACGCCAAAAAGGACAAAACGGTCGTCAGAAGAACAGCCTCCGCAGCGCAGGCAGGGATTGCTTATGCTAAGCAATCGTCCTATTTCGCTGCATTGATTTACAATTACGATTATCTGCAAGGCACGGCGATCGCTTCGGGGCGCATTTATGTTTACGGCAGACCCGCGGACGGCGAATACCGCTTGCTCTATTATTATTACGAAAGCGTAAAGGCAGCGGGCGCAAACGCCGAAGGCGAGCAGATGTACGCTGCGGCGGACGCTACGGGCGAATACTGGCGACTGACTTATCTTTCCGCAGTCATTCCCGAAGATTGCGATTACGTGCGGATCGTCATGGACGTCCCGAAATATCAATACAGCGTCAATATCGCGAACGTATTTTTCTTAAGTGAAAGCGCCGAAACGCATAACGTTATCCCGTCGCCCGAAAACAGCGGCGCGGAAGTGCCCGACAATCCAAATTACATAGAATTTTCGGCGGACGCCGCGAAGAAAGTCTATCAGTTTATCGAAGGGGAGGAAGGCATTTCCTATTCGGGAACAAATACGGAATTTAAAACGGATATTTCGGGTATTAATCCCGGCAAGTTTATAAAATACATGAACCCGGCGGATCAAAGCGTCGTCAGGCGGACCACGACGGACGCCCTTTCGGTAACAATAGATTTGGTCGACGGCGCATCGGGCGTGGGAATATTTATTTACCTTCAAGGCGTTTTGGCAAACCAGATAAGCGTTCACGGCATTACCTCGGATAATAAAGACGTCGTCATCAATGACTATTACTATGACGAATACGGCTCTTACGACCCCGAAACGCAGATCAGCACGGACAGAACCGGTGCGGCGTGGGGGCAGGTGTATCTGACCTTCAAGTTCGACGCCGACGAATATTCGCAAATAAAAATTACGTTCAAACAAGGCTCGATGAAAATGACGTCACTAAGCACGCTTTTTGTATATTGAACAAGGCTTGTTTAATCCGAAAAACGTTTTGCGAAAAATATCAATACATGGGAATAATACGATGAAAATCAGTTACAAAGCGATAAAAGTATTGATTTTATCGGTCGTTTTGGCAGTTTGCGCGTGCGCTTTGTGCGCGCAGATTGTTAAAGCCGACAATGCGCCGTACACGGAAAACGATAAATATGATTCTTTGGATATGCGATACACGGATATATCGAAGGTCTCTTTAGCGGAAGTTTTTAAAGACGGCATGCTTATCCAGTGGGATAAACCTGTACCCGTCTGGGGCGGCGCGCCGAGCGGAACGTCGATAAAAGCCGAACTTCAGAACGCAAAGGGCGAAACACTTGAAACGGTTTCGACCACGGCGGATTCGGACGGTTATTTTTACTGTGAACTGAGTCCTCGGGCTGCTTCTTTCGACGAATATCGAATCGTTATCAACGACGGGGAAATCCGTGTAGACGACGTCGTCTTCGGGGATTTGTTCTTGGCGAGCGGGCAGTCGAACATGGCGCTGAACGTGCAATATTGTACTAACGCCGATGAAATCCGAGAAACTGCCGACAAACCCTTTATCAGAGTGTTTTTGTCGCCCGATGTGCCGAATGCCGCAATTGTGCCTTATTATCCTGCGGAATACTACGAAGGCGGCGAATGGGTAAAGGGGGATAATTACGTTTCCCTGCGTACCGCCAGCGCCGTCGCTTACAATTTTATCTTAGATATTTACGCCGAACTCAATAAAAACGGAACGGAGCATATTCCCGTCGGATTCATCAACGCGTCGAAGGGCTCTACGAATATCGAAACGTGGATAGCAAGGCAGGCGATAGAAAATGCCGAAGATTCTTCCGTGAAAGATTTTCTTGAGGGAAAAAACCGCTTGCTTTCGGGAGAGGAATATAATCAGCAGGACGGCATGAACTTCAATCAGGTTTCGGCAATGTTCAACGCGAAAATCGCTCCCGTTACCAACCTGTACATCAGCGGCGTTTTGTGGTATCAGGGGGAAAACAACGTCGGCAACGAAAGCGCTTGCGCCTATTACGAAAAAGCGCTCAATCTTCTGATAGAGGACTGGACAAAGTGGTTCAACGACGGCGAAACGCAAATACCCTTTATCTTCGTCCAGCCGACGCCGCACAATTTCGGTTATAAACCGGAGGCGATGGCGTATTTTTGGGAGGCGTTATCGAACGTATATTTGCAAAACCAAAACAGATGCGCAATGGTAACGACGTACGATATCCCTTTGGACTGGAACAACAAGGCATTTGCTTTTCGCTCGCCCATTCACCCTATTACGAAAAAGCCCGTAGGCGAAAGATGCGCTTACTTTATGATAAATATGCTTTACGGCGGAAACAGAGCGAAATCCTCGCCCGTTTACAGCGGGTTCAAAGTCGAAAAAAATAGCGTCGTCGTCAGTTTTTACAATGCCGAAAGCGGGCTTATGTCTTTAGATGGTCTGCCGATAAAGGGATTTTCCCTTTGCGGCGAAGATAGAATATTTTACAGTGCTGACGCGAAAATCAACCAAGACGGCACGGTTACGGTCAGCAGCAGATATGTAGAAAATCCCGTGGCGGTAGCTTATTCGTTTTCGACGATGATCACGGAATCGAACTTGTGCACGAAAGAAGGGATTCCCGTTGCGCCGTTCAGGAGCGATACGGCAGTTTCTTCGTATTATCGCCCCAAAAACTGGCAGGATTGCGATAATTTGGAATATTTTGTTTCCGAGGGCGGCGGAAAAGAGGATGATATCGCCTGCATGCAACCCGCATATACCTGCGATCCTTTGGTAAAACTGACCTTGCTCGAACAGGGGGACAAGGGGCGCGGCGTGAAGATATCGTATACGTTGAACGAAGAAGGCACGTTTGCTTTTTCGCCCGTGCTCAATTATGGCGGGACTTCGGAAGACTTCACGCTGTACGATAATTTTTCCTTTAAGATTAAAAATTCTCAGGACAGGGATATTACGTTGTCGGTGAAAGTTACGCTCTCCGACGGCAGGAGCGGCTATTTGCTTTGCAGGGATAATTCGTCGCAAACGGTTACGGTGAACAAAGGTTCCGATTCGTTCGTGAATTTTGATTTCGACCTTACCGCGCTTTTTAACGGCACGGAAAAAACCGACATCTCCGCCGCGCGTGATTTGATTCAGAATATCGAGTTGTTGTTTAGCGATGACACGTCGGGATTTATAGGGATAGACTCTTTCGGTTTAGGCAATTTTTTGGCGATTTACGAAACGGAGGAAGAACCCGAAAATCCCGAAGACCCTGAAGATCCGATGGATTCTTCTCCTTCGGACGGTACGGAAGACCCGTTAGACGGTGCGCCCGAAAAGAATAATGTTTGGAAAACGGTGGCGCTTGTCGCGGGAATTGTGGTGGCGGTCGGCGTTGTCGTTCTGCTCGTATTGTTCTTAAAAAAGAGGAAGAATAAGTAACCTGTTTGTTTCGTTGCGTGCAAGTCGTATTATTTACAATAAAAGTAGTCTTATTTTATTGAATTTTGCCTAAAAGCATATTACAATAAAAATGTGTTGACGCCCACATTTGAAAATAAGGAATGCGGGTTTTATCGGAGAAAAGGAAAATGAGAGTCATATTTTTCGATTTGGATACTTTAAGACCCGATCATCTGAGCTGTTACGGCTATTACAGAAAAACTTCCCCGAACATCGACGCGATATGTTCGGACGCCGTCAAATTTACGAATTATTACTGCACGGACGCTCCGTGTCTGCCGTCTCGGGCGGCGCTTCTTTCGGGGCGCTACGGCATCAATAACGGAGCCGTCGGGCATGGCGGCAGCAGGGCTTCGTATTTCAACGAGGGGGCGAACCGTGGTTTCAGAACGCGGCTGCATCAAAGCTGTCTTACGAATATATTCGCCTCGTTGAAATTGCATACCGTGTCTTTTTCCTCGTTTGCCGCAAGGCACAGCTTTTACGATTACACCGCATGCTTTAACGAAATCTATAATTGCGGAAAGAACGGATTTGAAACGGCGGACGAAGTATATAAAGAAGTCAGCCGCTGGCTAAACGATAACAAAGACAGGCAGGATTGGTATCTGCACATCAATTTGTGGGACGCGCATACGCCTTACAGGACGCCCGAAAATTTCCGCGTGTTTAACGACAGTCCGCTGGAAACTTTTTTGACCGACGAAAAGATTGCAGAGCAGCACAAACACCGTTCGCCGCACGGCTCGCTCGAAATCAACATGTACGACGATAAGGTCAACGAAAACTATCCGAAGCAGCTCGGAAAGGTGATGAATTTAAGCGATTACAAAAAGCTCGTCGACGAATACGACAACGCCATCAATTATATTGACGGCTATATCGGAAAAATCGTAAATTACTTAAAGGAAAACGGTTTGTACGATGAAACGAACATCATCGTTTCCGCCGACCACGGCGAGAACATGGGCGAGCTCAATATTTACAGCGAGCACGCCACGGCGGACGAATATACCTGTAAAATCCCGATGATCGTCAAGTGGGACGGGTGTCTTAAAAATCACACGGACAGCGGATTGCACGAGCATATCGATCTGCTTCCCACGCTGGCGGATTTGACGGGCACTTATAAGCGCCCGATCTGGGACGGGGAAAGCTACGCAGAAACGCTGAAGGCGGGCAAGGATACGGGCAAGAGCGTCGTGCACCTCAGTCAGATGGCGCATGTCTGTCAACGGAGCGTAAGGTTCGGCGATTATCTTTATATCCGCACTTATCAGGACGGTTTTCACGATTTTCCCAAAGAAATGCTTTTCGATTTAAAAAACGATAAGTACGAAGAAAACAACATCGCAAAGGTAAAACCCGAAATCGTCAAAAAGGCGCGGAAAATGTTGAAAAGTTTTTTGAAAGCCAATCTGAAAAACGGGAAAAAAGACCCGATGAAGACCGTCTTGAAAGAGGGGGTTTACCACGCGAAAGGATATTTGGAGCACTACGCGAATTATTTGAAAAATACGAATCGCGCGGAGGAAGCGAAAAAATTGATACGGCGCGACGGCAAGTATAAGTGGGCGCACGAAAAGAAACCAGGGCAAAAGGGTAAATAAACGAAAATTTAAGCGCCGCAGAAACTGAAGTGAACCCCAAAGTTTGGACAAAGAATTAATTAAAATGTATGGAAATGAGTTCGGTATTGTACCGGGCTCATTCCTTTTAATT
>CASETU010000101.1 GCA_949290895.1 uncultured Bacillota bacterium | reverse complement strand
GTAAATCGTGAAAGTTTTTCGTAAAGTGTTTTGCATATTCGTTGCGTTTCGGTATGACGACGAATTTGTTCTCGTCGTTCAGTTGTTGTATTATTTCTCTGTAAACAGAAGAAATCAATTTATATAGTTCCTTTCGACTGACAACGGGAAAAGAACGGAGTTGTTCGTTTAGCCGAGCGAGATATTTATCCGTGTCAGAAATGCCGCCTGCCCGTTGTATAAATTTTTTTTGTAAAGAAACCTGCGTTTCGAGATTGAGGAGGATTTCCGAATTACAGAGCGATTGTAAATCGATGCAATAAAATTCGGCGATTTGTGTGGCGCCTGTGAGAGACGGTGAAATGCCTCGCTTATCGTAAGATTGCATTGTGGGCTGTGGAATGGCTGTATAGCGTGTAATATCCGCATAGGTAAGTCCCAGCAGGATTTTTAAGTATTCTATATTACGTGAAAAAAGTTCATGTTCCATAAAAAACCTCTTGACAAACGTTCAGTATTATGATAATATAAATACAATCACCACCGTAAAGGTGTTTTCATTTTTGCTTATATGTTCATTATAATAATAACAAAATGAAAAAGAGAGGTCAAGCGGAAAAAGGAAAAAAGTGTGGCATAATGCAAAAAATTGTTAGCAGGATAAGAAAAGTGCCATTGGGCGCTTTTGAAACCGCGAAAAGTTTCGCGGCGGAAGATGCGGGAAACCCGCATTCGGATAGCTGATAAAGGCAGACTGCAAAGCGTATTCATGGAGCGGGCGGCAGAAAAACATGCCGACCAAGCGAGGACATGAACGAAGACAACTGAATAAAGAGGAGGATGGAAAGCTCCGAAAGAAAAAAATAGGAGAAGAAATTTGTAGTAAAGACTAAGAACGGCCAAAGGGGAGGAAAAATACCGAACCGTTCGGGGGAAAGCAACGTTTAACGCGGAGCCGTTTCTCCCGCGCAAATAAATTTAAGGAGAGTTGAGACAGGAAGAAATAACAAAATTTTTGGAAGGTATAAATGACAAAGTAGATAGAAAAACGATGGGCAAGGTATTGCAAATCGCCGCGGATTCCGTAGCGCTTTCTTCCTTGCAGTCAGTTTTGCTATTATCGCAGGGAAATAAGAAGACGGCAGGGTGCAAAACCGTTCGCCGTCTTAGGGGAAGACAGACTGCAATCGGCAGAATTTTCAAAATCACGGAAAAGGAGTTGAAAATTATGCCTGAAAAATATCGCAATCTGTTTGCCTGTCAAGATAGACTTGTCCCATATCGTTTCCATAAAGGAGTTTTTGAAGCGCATTACCGCAGGCACGGTTTGAACGTGTTTGCTTGTGCTAAAGACTTTGAGACAATGAGACGTAAATTTATCGAAAAACTTGTAAACTGCGTTTCCGTTCAATTAGAATCGCAACCGCTGTCGGAAGCGGCGCCAAAAAGCGTATTATTTATGGATTATGTCAAAGAGTGGCTGGAAGTAAAGAAACAGGTCGTAAAACCTTTGACCTATAAAGAATATGAGCGAATGGCAAAATATCATTTTGAAAATACTTTTGCGAATCATACGGTAGAGCAAATGACAAGACCGCTTATACAAAAATATTTGTTTTCGATTGTTGACGAGGGTAAATTCCGCACGGCGGAAAAAGTGCATTTAGCTTTTACGTGTATCTTCGATTTGATAGAAGAAGACATGCATATACCGTCGCCGATGAAGAAAATCGTTTTGCCGTATCATGAAAGCAAAAAGGGAAGCGCATTTACGAAAGATGAGGAACGTGCACTTGTAAAATACTGTGTAGAACATCGTGATAACGAAGCATCCTCCGCAATATTGGTTTTGCTTTATTTCGGTTTGCGGCGTTCGGAGCTGCAAAGTATAGAAATTGCCGACGAAATGTTGACTTGTACGACGAGCAAAACGAAACGCGGGAGAAACGAAGTAAAACGGACGATTCCGTTTACCCCGATGTTTAAAAAAATATTGCCTTATGTTGATTTCGACAGAGCGCGCGGCGCGAACCTGAACACGATTCACACGACGATAAAAAGACTGTTTCCGACGCATCATACGCATGAGCTGAGACATACGTTTATAACGCGTGCAAAAGAATCGGGATGCAATCCGGAAGTCGTAATGATTTGGGCGGGGCATTCGTTCGATAAGGATGTAAAGACCTCCGCAGTAGACAGAGGGTATACAGATTATTCAAAAGAATACGTCTTAAAGGAAGCGGAAAAATTGAATTATAGCCTTTGATTTACCCCGCAATCGCCCCACGATTTACCCCGCGTATGGGAAAATCGTGAAAAACAAAAAGCACCTTTTTAACACGTTACGGTGCGAAAAGGTGCTTTTATTGGCAGGGGTGGCTGGATTCGAACCAACGAATGACGGAGTCAGAGTCCGTGGCCTTACCGCTTGGCGACACCCCTATTGCGATTTACTTTTAATATTCTATCAATTTCATGCGCAAAAGTAAAGCGTTTTTAAGAAAAACTTTTAAATTTTCGTAATTTTTTTAAGTGGGTTTATTTTTTATGTAGATTCGCGACAAGACCGCGCAAAAGGATTAAAAGCGAATGTTTATTCCGCTTTCCAACAGCTTTCTTCTGTAATAGAATTTTGTAAAGCGGTAAGGTCTTTTTCGTTTTTTATGAAAATTTGCGCCGATTTTTTTTCGTTTCATGATTCTATTATAACACGGCATTCGCGTTTTGTCACGGAGCTTATGTCAAAATTGAATAAAATTATTTTTATGCATAATTTTATGCAATAATCCTGCTAAAAGTGAATATTTTAATAAAAATTTCAAAAAATATGCAAAAACGTTTGACAAGAAAAAAAGAAAGGTATACAATAGCGCCATAAACGAAAAAGAGATGGCCGCGAGGGTCGCGGCGGAAAGGAGAAAAAATGAAAAAACTTTTAACTTTGGCAATCACGTTTGTTTTGGGGCTTTCGACTGTCGGCTTTGCCGCATGTACGGACAGTAACACTCTTGTGGTGTATACTGAGGCGGGCTTTGCTCCCTTCGAGTATATTTCCGGGGGCGATATCGTCGGCGTTGACGTGGACATCATGAATCTTGTCGGCGAAAAACTCGACAAGAAAGTGAAATTTGAAAACGTCGGGTTCGACACCATCGTCGACGCGGTTTCCGCGGGTAAGCTTTGCAACGTCGGCGCGGCGGGCATTTCCATAACGCCCGACCGTCAGGAAAAGGTTGCGTTTTCCAAAGAATATTACACGGCAACGCTTTACGTCATCTATAAGACGGCGGAAGAATCTTCCTACGTTTCGGAAATGTCCGACGGAGTGGAGGGCGTTACCTGGGATAAACTTGCGGGCAAGAAAATTGCAGTACAGGGCGGAACGACTGCGGACTTGTTTCTCGGCGACGAACTGGCTGAAGGCGGCGCATTGTATAATACGAATGCGGTGAAAACCCCGTTCGATTCCCTGGCGACGGCGGTTGCCGACGTCGAGGTCAATCAGGATGTGCTCATCATCGACGAGCTGCCCGCAAAAGAGCTCATTAAAAATAGTTCAACCCTCGCTTGCGCGCCGCTTTATTATGACGGCGGCGATGAAGCGGACGAACCCGCGGTGGATAAATATGCAATCTGCGTGACGAAAGGCGAAACGGAAATCTTGAACGCCATCAACGAAGTTATCGATGAACTCGGTGCAGACGGAATTCAGGCGCTCGTCAACAAGCACCTCGGTATCGGCGCGTAAAAAAATAATAAGGAAAATGCGAAGGGAAGGGCTTAAGCCATTCCCTTTCGGCACTTAAGGAAAAAATGTTATTTAAAGATTTATATAAAATATTGTCGAGCGCGGAGATGATGACTTACGTAGGTAAGGGCATGCTCAACACGCTTTTGATTACGCTGATCGCCGCGATGCTGGGGCTGGTGCTCGGGTTTATCGTAGCAGTCGTGAAAATCGCCGCCGGACAAAACAAGTGGATGAAAATTCCCGCCGCGATTTGCAACGTATATACGACGATTTTCCGCGGAACGCCCGTCGCGCTGCAGCTATTTATCATGGTCTTTGCGATATTCGCAATACCCGGGTTCAAGCCTTATGCCGCCATTTTGACCTTCGGCATCAATTCCGGCGCATACGTTTCGGAAAGCATTCGCGCGGGCATTCTTTCCGTCGATAAAGGGCAGATGGAAGCGGGACGCGCGTTGGGGTTCAGCTGGCTGCAGACGATGGTGAGGATCATTCTGCCGCAAGCCGTAAAAAACATCATACCCGCTATCGGTAACGAATTGATAGCGCTTTTAAAAGAAACTTCCATCATCGGTTGGGTGGGCTCCACGCCGGGCAGCCTGACTTTCGATTTGAACGCCGCCGCGGACGTGATATTTAAGCAGATGTCGAATTATCTCGCAAGCGGTATCATCGTCGGGTGCTGTTATCTTATCATCGTTTATTTGATGGTGTTTTTGTTCAAACTGATAGAAAGGAGGTTGCGGGCAAGTGATAGACGTTAACAATATCTATAAAAAGTTCGGCAATCTCGAAGTGCTCAAAGGGGTTAGCTGCAAGATAGAAAAGGGCGAAAAGGTCGTCATCGTAGGGCCTTCCGGCAGCGGGAAGAGCACTCTTTTACGGTGCATGAATCTTTTGGAAACGCCGACCTACGGGGAAGTGTGGATGGAGGGTAAACTGCTTACGCCCATCGACCCGTATCTGCATTTCGACGTCATCAGAAAGAGCAAGACTTATAACGCGATGATGCTTGCGGCGAAAGCCGCCGATCCCGCCGCGTCGGAAGAGTCGATAGATAAAGCCGTCATCGCGGAAATCAAGGCGAAAGACCTGTTGAAAAAGCGCGAGGGAAAGGAATTTGCCGCCGCAATAAAGACGCTTTACAAAGATAATTTTCAGAATATCAACGAGGCGCGCATGAAGATGGGCATGGTGTTTCAGCACTTCAATCTTTTTCCGCACCTGACGGTATTGCAGAACATGACCATTGCGCCCGTCAAGCTGAAAAAAGTGCCGCAGGAAGAGGCGAAGGAGAAGGCGATACAGCTTTTGAAACGCGTAGGGCTGGAAGATAAGGCAAACGTTTTTCCCGCGACCCTTTCGGGCGGACAGAAACAGCGTATCGCCATCGTCCGCGCGCTCGCCATGGAGCCCGACGTGATGCTCTTCGACGAGCCGACCAGCGCGCTCGACCCCGAAATGGTAGGGGAAGTGCTCAACGTCATGGTCGATTTGGCGAAAGAGGGTATGACGATGATCGTCGTCACGCACGAAATGGGTTTTGCCCGAGAAGTCGCGACAAAGGTGATGTTCATGGACGGAGGCGTCATCAAGGAATCGAACGAACCGAAAGAATTTTTCGCACATCCGAAGGACGAAAGACTGAAAGAGTTTTTGTCCAAAGTTTTATAAGTTTTTTCAAACGCCGCCGCGCAGTTTCTGCGCGGCGGCGTTGTTTTAAATGCGCTTTTTAAAACCGCGCGTTAAAGGAAAACCGGGCGAATATGTCCGTGCGCCGTACGCAAAGCCGAAAAAGCGCGGAATCTTGCGAAAAAAGTATAAATTCGTTTGTTCGGCAGACAATAGATTATATGAAAATCAAAAAATCGCTGAAATACAGCAAATCGTATTTGAAAAAGCAATTTTCTTCCGACGACGTGAAAGAGCTTTCCTTTACGGTTTGCGGTAAAGAAATATACCTGATTTTTCTGGACGGACTGACCGACAAGGCGGCGATAGGACGGCAGATCATGTATCCTTTGAAAGAACTGACCGAAGTGACGTTGGAAAGTTTGGAAAACGGCATTTTAGAACCGGAACTCGTCCGCGTTACCGATTACGAACAGCTTATCGAAGAAGTGCTCATCGGCAACACGGTGGTGCTGGCGGAGGGCGTTGCGGGCGGTATTTCCGCTGCGGCGAAGTTTTTTGAAAAGCGCGCCGTCGCCGAACCGCCCACCGCCACGGTCCTGCAGGGGCCGAGGGAAGGGTTTGTAGAGACGATTCAGACCAACATTTCCATGATGCGCAGGAAGATACACAGCAAGGATCTGAAGTTTGAACAAATCAAAGTCGGCAAGTATTCCGATACCGTCGTCGCCATATGCTATATCGACGGCGTGGTGCAGAAAGGTCTGAAGGAAGAGCTCGTAAAGCGCATAAAAGAAATAGACGTGGACGCCATTTTGGACAGTTCCTACGTCGCGCGCTTTCTCGCGCAGCACAATACTTCGCTGTTCAAGCAGTTCGGCATGACGGAAAAACCCGACATTTTGGCGGCGCGTATTTTGGAAGGACGGGTCGGTATCATGGTGGATGGTTCGCCCATGGTGCTCACGGCGCCTTATATCCTGCTCGAAGACTTTCAGAGCGCGGAAGATTACTACGTTTCGCGCTACCGTGCGTCGATCGGCAGGATCATCAGGCTTATCTCCATTTTAATTTCCCTGCTCGCGCCCGCTTTTTTCGTGGCGGCGCAGCTTTATCATCTGCAGGTCATACCGCTCACCTTTCTACTGACCATCGTCAACAGTATCAAGGGCATACCTTTTTCGCCGAGCAGCGAGATGTTTTTCACGCTCCTCATCTTCGAGATATTGAACGAGGCGAGTGTGCGCATGCCAAAGTACGTGGGCATGGTGGTCTCCATCGTCGGCGGTCTGGTGCTGGGGGAAACAGCGGTTTCCGCTGGCATTATTTCCGCGCCGACGCTGATGATCATCGCGCTTTCGGGGATATGCCTTTACACCGTGCCCGAGCTGGAACGGGAATTTTCCGTCATACGCGTACTGCTTTTGATCGTGGCGGGGGCGCTGGGGGGATACGCTCTGCTCCTTTCGGTGTGTGCGGTGCTCGTTTACCTCTGTGCGTTTGAAAGCTACGGAACGCCGCTGCTCGCGCCGTATGCGCCCCTCGTCATTCCCGATTTAAAAGACGGGTTCACGAAACGGAATATGTCGGACAAGGCGTACCGCCCGTTTACTTTCAACAGCCCGAATAAAGTGCGCATGCGGCTGCACAAGGAGAAAAATAAAGATGCTTGACAGACAATACGATAAATTTAACGTGCGCAACGTGTGCTTGTTTGCCATTGCGTTCGTGCCCGTTTCCAAAATATTTCTTTTGCCGTCCATTATGGCGCACTATGCGTTTTCCGATATGTGGATATCCGCGCTTTGCAACGTCTTGCTGGATATGCTTACGCTCTTTTGTGCCGTTTCGCTGTGGAAACGCTATCGCGGCAAGGACTTTTACGACATTTTGTCCGAATCGCTCGGTACGCCCGCGGCGAAAATCGTTTACGCGCTTTACTTTTTCTATTTCATTTTGAAGGCGTATTCGCCCATCACCGAACAAAAGATATACGTAGAGCGCACTTTGTACGAAAGCACTACGACGGTATTGACGTTTTTGCCCTTTTTCGTGCTCAGCGCGTATATCGCGTCCAAAAAGATATTCGTGCTCGGCAGGCTTGCGGACATCATGTTCATGTTTACGGTGGCGGGCATGCTCCTGCTCTTCGTGCTCGCCTTTTCCAACACCGATTTTGCGGCGGTACTGCCCATAGGCGTGAACGGCGCGCAAAAGATCGCAAAGGGGGCCTTTGCGTCGTTCAGCTGGTTCAGCGACGGGATTTACTTTTTCTTCCTGATGGGTCGCGTCATTCCCGAAAAAAAGGCATACGTGCGCATTTTGCCGTGTTTCGCGTTTGCGGGACTGTTGGTGGTGTTCTTCATGCTTATGTTCTACGGCGCGTTTTCCGTACTCGCGCCCAGGCAGGAATTTGCCCTTACGGAAATCGCAAAATATTCCGTTTCCGTCAACAATATCGGCAGATTCGATTACGTCGCCGTGTTTTTTCTGCTCTTCACGGGGGCGGTGTCCATGACGCTGCCGCTCTATTTCGCTACGGAATGTTTCGTCAGATTTTTTCATCTGAAAAATAAATTGTGGACGGCGGTCGCGATCAACGCCGTCATGTTTGCGATAATTTATCTGCTCGCGCCGTTCATCGATACGGCTATGCGGTTGGTCACGGGGTATTTCGGATGGTTTTTCCTGCTGATGGGATACGTCCTGCCGATTTTTACGCTATTTTTGAGAGGGGAAAAACATGAAGAAAAAAACGAGTCTTAAACTATTCGTCATCGTCATTGCGTTTTGCGCGATGCTCTTTTTCACGAACAGTTTCGGCATAGTGGATATCGAAAAGACCGCCATTATCACGGCGATCGGGCTGGATAAAAAGGAAGAGGAATACGAAATCACCGTACAGGTCGCCGTGCCGCAGGCGAGCACCGCCTCGCAGGAAAACAATAAGGCGGTCATCTCCGCCACGGGCGCGACCGCCAGCGAGGCCATTCACCAGATCGGCGACATCACGGGCTGGTATCCGAATTTAGGCTTTTGCAACCTCATTATCCTGGGGGAATCGATGTTCAAAGAAAACGTGACAAAAGCGCTGGACTACTTTTCCAAGACGTTCAAACTGCAGGACTCCGCCTGCCTTGCGGGGTGCGAGGGCAACGCAAAGGACTTGTTTGCCACCGCTACGCCGCTCGACAACATTTCCTCCTTTGCGGTGCAGAAAATCCTTTTAAAAAACCCGGGCATGACCAGCGACGTCGCCACGGTGGACATCAAGGACTTTGCCGTGGGATATTATTCGGCGGCGGGTTCCGGATATATGCCGTATATCCGTTCCATCGAGGTGGCCGAAACGCAGAGTTCGCAAAAAGCCGGCGGCGGAGAAGACGGCGCGGGAAAGGGCAACAAGGTATTCGACGCGTCTTACACCTTGCTATTTAAAAACGGCGTGCAGGCGGAGACTTTGGACGATCACGAGACAAAGACCTTCAACCTTTTGCACGAAAAGGTCAAGCAGAGCACGTTTATTGTGGACGACGTGGAAATAAACGGCGCAAAGGAAAATTATCTCCTGAACATCGTGGATAACAAATATAAGGTGTGCCTGCGGTTCGACGGCGCTCAGCCCGTGTTGGTTATGAACGCGAAAATCCTCGCCCGCGTGGACGACCGTACTTCCACGAGCAAGGAAGAGGGACTGCAAAGCCCCGTATATCTGCCCGACGAGGCGGCGCGCAAAGCGGAGGAGGATTTCAGAATGTACGTCGATTCCATTTTACAAAAATGTCGAAACACGCAGTGCGACCTGTTCAGGCTGGACGACATGCTCTATCGCTACCACCACAAACAATATGGCGCGTACAGCGGAAAGCTTTACGATATGCTGAAACTCGAACTCGAAGTCGGCTTTACGGGCGTGAAGTAACGCGCCCAAAGAGACGACGCCTGCGGCAAAAAGCCGAATCGGAAAATCATTCGCGGGGAAAAGAATTACGCGAAAAAAAACGTACGGGCGGGCGCAGATTTTGCGCCCGCCCGTTAGGTTTTTTAAAATACTGTCAGTTGAAAGTTATAAGCCGTGCCGTGATTTTTAATCGTTTCGGCAATCGTTTTACGGCGGGAAAGTTATACCACCCATTCGCCGTCCTTGAAAAGCTGTACTTTTTCGCCGTTTTTCTTTACGCCGACCACGCTCAGATCTTCCGTGCCGACCATAAAGTCCACATGGGTGATGGAATCGTTCGCGCCGTGTTCGGCAAGTTCTTTTTCACTCATCTTATCGCCGCCGTGCAATGTCGTGGGGTACGCCTTGCCCAAAGCGAGGTGACAGCTTGCGTTTTCGTCGAACAGCGTGTTGTAAAACAGCGTTTTCGACTGCGCGATGGGGGAGTTTTTGCCGATGAGCGCCACTTCGCCGATATGCGTCGCGCCCTCGTCGGTCTCTAAAATGCCTTTCAGCGTGTCGTAACCTTTTTCTGCGGAAAAGTCCACGACCTTGCCGTCTTTAAAAGTCAGCGAAAAACCGTCGATGGTATTGCCGTTTTCAACCAACGGAAGCGCGTTTTTCACGACGCCGTCCACGCGGTTTTTATGCGGCGCGGTAAAGACTTCTTCCGTGGGCATGTTGGCGATGAATTTTATGCCGTCCTGTCCCGTTTCCTCCGCCGCCAGCCAGCGGTGATTTTCGGCAAGCCCGACCTTCAAGTCGGTGCCGTTTGCCGAAGTGAAGTGCAGATAGGAAAAATCGTGTTCGTTTAACAGCGCCGCGTGGCGGTTCAAAGTGGCGATGTGCTCTTTCCATGCCGCGACGGGGTCGTCCGCGTAAAGGCGCACGCTCTTTGCGATCGCCTGCCACAGCTCTTCCTGCGCGTCTGAGGCGTCGGGGAAGACTTCTTTCGCCCAGTTTTCGCTGGGCACGCTGACGACGCACCAGCGCAGCGCGTTGTTCATCACCGCGTCGTGGAATTTTTTATTAGCCGTTGCCGCGGCTTTATAGACGTTGGCTATTTTCTTTTCGTCCAGACCTTTGAGGGCGTTGGGATCTTCCGCTACGACGGATATGTACGCATAGCCCCTTTCCAAAAACTCCTGTTTTTCCTGGACGGAGGAGGGCAAAATATCGCATAAGACCTTTTCGTCGGCATAACGGTAATTTAGGCGGGCGAGCTTCTCGTCGTTATAGCGGATTTTTACATAGCTCGCGCCGAGCTCGTAGGCGCGTTCGGCAAAAATCCTGCCGATTTCCGCTTTCTCTACGGGGCAGTTGACGACGACTGGCTGATTTTTTTGCAAGTTTACGCCGAGCTTTAGCGTAAGGTCGGCAAATGTCTTTATTTTTTCCGTTTCCATAACATAAAATTCCTTTTATTTTATTATACTGTTATTGTACTATGCCGCAGTCGATTCGTCAAGGCGATTTGCCGAAGATTTCGGGAAATTTAATGTAAATTACATATTGACAGACGATAATATAGATGTTAAAATAAAGAAAAAAGGAGTGCGGAAAATGCAGAATCCCGTTGTTACCATCAAAATGAAAAAAGGCGGAATCATCAAGGCGGAGCTTTATCCCGAAATCGCTCCTAATACCGTCAACAACTTTATCTATCTCATCAAAAAGGGTTTTTATGACGACTTGACCTTTCACCGCGTCATCAAGGGCTTTATGATCCAGGGCGGCGACCCGAGCGGAAACGGCACGGGCGGTCCGCGTTATACCATCAAGGGCGAGTTTACCGCCAACGGTTTTAAAAACGATCTCAAACATACTCGGGGCGTTCTTTCCATGGCGCGCACGCGCAATCCGAACAGCGCCGGCAGCCAGTTTTTTATCATGCACCAGGACAGCCCGCACCTCGACGGACAGTATGCCGCGTTCGGCAAAGTCATCGAGGGCATGGACGTGGTGGACGAGATCGCCTCTGGCTACGTCGATTACGAAGACCGTCCGCAGGTGGAGCAAATCATCTCCAAAATGACGGTGGAGACCTTCGGACAGGAGTATCCCGAACCGGAAAAATTGTAACGTTTGCGTTTACGGGACGCGCGTATGAGCGTGCGTCCTTTTTTTATATCCGCCGCAAAAACGCTCCTTTAACGGAGCGCTTTTGCGGCGGGGACGGCTGAACTTTGCAACGCATTGCAATTTGAACGCGCATAAATTGACAAAGACGGAAAAAGGGATTATAATACTTTATTATGAATTGCAAACAAGTCGCCGTTTCCAAGGAAGAGTTCAAGGAAATGGACGTTGAACAACTGAAAGCGCTCAGCGGCGAAATACGGCGCGAGATCATCGAAAACGCATACGATCACGGCGGACACCTCGCCTCCAACCTCGGCGTAGTGGAACTTACCGTCGCGCTGCACTATGTTTTCGATATCCCCGCAGATAAAATCATTTTCGACGTGGGGCATCAGTGCTATACGCATAAAATCCTTTCGGGGCGCGGGGAAAGCTTTCAAACGCTCCGTACGGAAGGGGGTATTTCGGGATTTCCCTGCCGCGAAGAAAGCCCTGCCGACGCCTTTTCCACGGGGCATGCGGGCACGGCGGTCGCCGCGGGTATGGGCTATTGCTATGCGCGCGATAAAAAAGGCGAAAATTACAAAGTCATTTCCGTCGTGGGCGACGGCGCGCTGGTCAACGGGCTGAGTATGGAGGCGTTGGTCTCTTCCACCGAAAAGCCGAAAAATTTCATCGTCGTGCTCAACGACAACGGCATGTCGATATCCAAAAACAACAGCGGGCTTTACCGCATGCTTTCCCGCATGACGACGGGCAGCGGCTACGAAAAATTCAAGCGCGGCGTGAAAAAGGTGTTCGGCAACTCTTTCGTAACGAAGGGCATGGTCGCTTTCCGCGACTACGTCAAGCGCAATTTAAACAGGCACAATTACCTCGACTATCTGGGGCTTAAATATATAGGCGTGGTGGACGGGCACGACATGAAGGAGCTCGTTTCCACTTTGAAACGGCTCAAAAATACCGAAAAGCCGATTTTGCTGCACGTGCATACCGTCAAGGGCAAAGGCTATAAAAGCGCCGAAGAGCAGGCGGAACGCTTTCACGGCGTTTCCAAAAACTTTGAAGACAGCGTCAACGCCTATTCGGCGGCGTTCGGCAGCGCCCTTTCCGCGCTCGCCGAAAAGGACGAGCACATCTTCGCGCTCACCGCGGGCATGAAGGACGGCACGGGACTAAAAGAATTCGAAGAAAAATTCAAAAATAATTTCCTCGACGTGGGCATTTGCGAAGAGTATGCCGTCACCCTCGCGGCGGGGCTTGCGGCGGCGGGGCTGAAACCCGTGGTGGCGATTTACTCCACTTTCTTGCAGCGTTCTTACGACGAAATCCTGCATGACGTATGTCTGCAAAACCTCAACGTGACCTTTTGTCTGGATAGGGCGGGGGCGGTCGGCGCGGACGGCGTCACGCACCAGGGATTATACGATTTAAGCTATCTCACGTCCATGCCGAACATGACGGTATTTGCGCCGCGAAACACCGCCGAGCTTGCGAAGATGCTCGATTTCGCGACGGAGAAGAACGCGCCCGTGGCGATACGCTATCCGAACGGCGAGGAGGAATGTCTCGTCGAAGGGGAAGAAACCGATGTGGAGCGTTGGGAAAAACTGACGCCAGACGGAGATATAACGGTGCTGGCGGTGGGACCGCGCATGGTCAACGCCGCGCTTCGCGCGGCTGAGCGGCGGAAAAAAATATGCGTCGTCAGCGCGAGGTGCGTCTGTCCGCTCGATACCGAAATGTTGGATAAAATCGCCAAAAGACCCGTCGTCACGATGGAGGAAAACGTGCTACGCGGGGGATTCGGTTCTTCCGTTTTGGAATATTACGCCCGCCGCGGCGGCAAATACCGCGTGTATAACTTGGCGTTCGAGGATCGCGTCGTCAAGCAGGCGAGCGTCGCCCGCCAGCTCGAATCGGCGGGGCTGACGACGGAAAACCTTCTTAAAGTGATAGAAGAAATTTTGTAAAGAGGCTTGCCATGAAAAGGATCATCGCCGTCGGCGGCGGAGAACTCAAAGCGAAAACGACGCTCGAAATCGATAAATATGTGTCCGCACTCGCAAAAGCGCGTGCGGGGGAAAAGCGCGCTTACGCGCTGTTTTTGGGAACGGCGAGTCACGATTCTTTGCCGTATTTTAACTCTTTCAGAAAGATATATACTTCGGTTTTCGATATCAAATGCGACGTCGCGCTCACCGTTTACGGCGAAATGGACTATGCGCACATCGCGGAAAAGTTTGAAAAAGCCGACCTCATCTACGTAGGCGGCGGGGACACCCTCTTCATGCTGGAAAAATGGAAGGAAAAGGGCATATTGCCGTTGATAAAAGCGGCTTACGAACGGGAAGTGATTTTGGCGGGGGTGTCCGCGGGCGCGATTTGCTGGTTTGAGGACATGTATACCGACAGCGAGCTGATGAACGGCGGCGATGATTATAAATTCGAAAAGGGGCTGGGGTATCTCGGCGGACTGATGACGCCGCACTATAATTCCCGCACGGAATTTGACGGGGCATTCGCCTCTTCCGCCTTTTCTTCCGCCTATGCCGTCGAAGACAACTGCGCGCTGGAATTTGCCGACGGAAAATTTCTCCGCGCGTTCGGGGAGGGAAACGCTTATTTTCTGAAAAAGGAAAACGGAGCCGTCGTAAAGGAAAAGTTATGAATTTCAATGCGTTGAAAATCATGGAAAGCACCCTTGCGGACCTCGAAAAGAGCGGGGAAAAAAAGAGCATGCTCTTGCACAGTTGCTGCGCGCCCTGTTCCACCCACGTCATCAAGGTTTTAAAAAACGCTTTCGATCTGACGGTGTTTTATTTTAATCCCAACATCTATCCTGCGGAGGAGTACGAAAAGCGGCTTAGCGAGCAGAAAAAGCTGTGCGCGCTTTGGAATATCCCGATCATCGAAGGCGAATACGACCCCGCAGTCTTTTATAATGCCGCCGCGGGACGGGAAAAAGATAGCGAAGGAGGTCTGCGCTGCCGCATCTGCTGTGCGCTCCGCTTGGAGGAGACGGCGAAGAGAGCTGCCGCGCTCGGCAGGGAATATTTCGGCACCACGCTGTCGGTGTCGCCCCTCAAAAACGCCACGATGCTCAACGAAATCGGTCAGGCGCTCGAACAAAAATACGGCGTGAAATATCTCGTCGCCGATTTCAAAAAGAAAGACGGGTATCTCGATTCCGTCAGGACGAGCAAGGAACTGGGGCTTTATCGTCAGCACTATTGCGGCTGCGAATTTTCCTTAAACGAACAACCCTGCTGAAGGGCGCCATTATCGTATCAAACGGCAACGCGCGAAAAAACGAATACGATTTGAAGAAAAAGCCGCCGCGGCATGTTTGAAGTGAACCCCAAAGTTTGGACAAAGATATAATTAAAATGTATGGAAATGAGTTCGGTATTGTACCGGGCTCATTCCT
>CASETU010000100.1 GCA_949290895.1 uncultured Bacillota bacterium | reverse complement strand
TAGAAGTTGAGCCCGAGAACGTAAAGGCGCAAAAGCTGTATGACAGCCTTGATTTTAAAGAATTAGGCTATAAACAGATGGTCTGCGATAAAGAAGATTAAAAGCTGAACGTTTCCTTGAATAGGGGAGAAAAACCTGCGGAGCGCGGCAATTTTGCCGCGCTCCGCATAATTTTTTATTATCGATTTATATTCCCAAATCCTTAAAAAGTTCGTTTGCTTTGGCAACGGCTTCTTCGTCCGCGCTCTTGAAAGAGGAAAGCGAACTCTTCACCGCCTGCGGTTTGGTGAAGACGGCCTTTATCAGCCGCCACATATAGCAAAACGGCAGTAGCAAGATACATTTTTCCAGCACGGGAAATATCTTTTTCATCGTGGCGACTTCGGGAAAAGCGCGTTTCAAAAAATACCCGCGCTTTCCATGTTGCGCCGCGCCGTTGACGGTGGCGTTTTTTACCGTTCCGTAAACGCCGCTCGACAGGATATATTCGGCGAGCGGGTCGTTCTCGAGGGGCTCTCCGTCGCCGAACCAGCGCAAAGCCAACGCGCGGAGCTTTTCCTCGAACGCTACAAGCTGCAGCTTTTCAAATTCGCCGCGCAGATATTCGCGGTCGAGTGCATGTTTTTCGATGTAAAGATATACGTCCGCTATCGAACGGATACCCGTTCCGCCGCCTTTGAAATGCTTATATAAATGCACGATGACGAAAATATAAAAGTCCTCGTCGGTAAAGTTATATAAACTGCCCGAAACGTTTTTCAGCCGCGGCAGTACGTCGGCATAATAGTCGGGACAGGAGGGGACTTTGCCCAAGGAATAGTGCATTTCCACGCTCGCCGTCCCCAGCGTGTGGAACATGTGGTTGTCGCCCGAACTCTTTAAAGAAAACCCCAGCTCTTCCATCAGCTTTTTCACTTCCTTTGTGCGGGAGGGCTCGAACCATACGTCGAGGTCGCAGCAGCTCCTTAAAAGCGGGTCGGGATAAAGCTTTTTTAAGTAATATCCTTTCAGCGGCATGTAGGGGATTTGATGTTCTTCCAGCTTTGCAAACAAAATTTCCGCCGCATAGGCGAGCGATTCCTGCTGGCGCAAAAATTCCGCGTAATAGGTGAGAAGTTTCGCCCGTACCTGTTCGGGGAGTTCGGCTTTCAGCGCGTCTTCGGCGACCATATTCAATACGGAATGCCGTTTAGCGAGCGCGAGCGTCTTCGGCAAATCCTTTACGTCGCACGGCTCGCCGTGCAATTTGCATTTTACGGCTTTCAATAATAATTCGGCAGAAGTATTCATATAAAAAATTATAGCAAAGCGGCGGGAATTTGTCAACGGCGGCGGAAAAACCTTTTCAATTCTATTGTCAAAACGGCATTTAAATGCTATTATTAAATACATGAAGGCGGTTTTGCAGCGCGTTTTGAGCGCATGTTTGAAAGTGGACGGAAAAATCGTTTCCGAAATCGGCAAGGGTTACGTCATCTATTTCGGCGTTCGTAAGGGCGATACGGAAAAAGAGGCGGAGTTTTTAGCGAAAAAAATCGTAAACCTAAGGATATTCGAGGACGAAAACGGCAAGATCAATCATTCGATAAAAGACGTGAACGGGGAAATTTTATTCGTTTCGCAGTTCACCCTTTACGCGAACGCGTCGCACGGCAACCGTCCCGATTTTCTCGCGGCGGAAGAACCTGTCCGCGCGGAAACGCTTTACCGCTATGCGGCGAGACTTTTGGAAAAGGAAGTTCCCGTGCGCCTCGGCGTGTTCGGCGCGGATATGAAGATAGACCAGCTCAACGACGGACCTTTCACCATGATTTTGGAGAAGAGAAATGAAGAATAATTCCTTTATGCTGATGGCGGTGATCTGTGCGCTGCTTATCATCACTTTGAGCGGCGGCATCATCTTCGCCCTGCTCGATTACACCACCATCGTGACGGTGCTTTTCGTGCTCGCGGGGGCGCTGGCGTTGATGCTCGTTGCGCTCATCGTTTACGCTTATATCAAAAACGTCCGCGGCAAACGGAACAAATGAGCACGGGGGTGATGTTATGAGATTGAAAAACGCAATCAAACTGATTTTTGCGAATTTCGGCGCTACGTACAAAGTGCTTATCTATAAACTCATCGTTTTCGCCGTGCTCGCCGTTATAGGTGTTTTCGTGCTGTTGCCGAATTTCAATCAGCTCATACAGGACAGCAGTCTCGATAAGCTCGTGTCCGCTTTCGGCGACATCGTGAAGTCGATTTTTAAACCCGGCAGCGAAATTTCCGCGGCTCAGCAGGCGTTTTCCGATAACCTAACGGCGTTTACGACCTTTATCCGCGAAAACGTATGGCAGATCGTCGGACTCGCGGGGGTATTCAGTCTGTTTTATTTCGTGGGCATGTTCTTCATGAACATTGCCGATTTTTCTTTGGGCAAAATGGTCAACGACTATATGTCCAGCCTGACGAAGACGGGTTTCACCGTCGGCGTGTTCAATTCTTTGGGAAGAGCCAGCTTGTATTCCCTTATAGAACTTGCCGTCGCGCTGGTCTTTTACGCCGCGGCGATCTGTCTTTGTTTTTTTATTTTATGGATCGTTCCTTATGCGCTGGCGTCGATATTTCTCGCGCTTTTGGCGGCGGGCATATTGCTTTCGATAAAGCAGGTGTTCATGTCCGATTTCATGCCCAACGTCATCGCCGATAAAATGCGCACCGATAAAGCGTTCCGCGAATCGGTCAAGGTGCCCGCGAACGATTTTATCAGAAAGTTCAACAACTATTTTACCATTAACATCATCATGCTCTATGCGAACATCAGCTTTGCGGTGTTCACCGTCGGCACGGGGCTGCTGCTCACGCTGCCGCTCACCACGCTCATCATAACGACGTTCCGCTTTGTCAGCCAGTACACGACCACGCGGAAAAAATATTATCTTGCGCCCGACGAGATCGTCCGTCCGCCCAAGTCGGAAGACGAGGAAGAGGATCTGTTCAAAAAGATAGACGAAGAATGAGCCGCCGTTTGCCGAGGGCGAAGGGCTGAAAAGGAAAAATGAAAATTGCGTGCGGCGCGGCAGATTTCTGCCGCGCCGCTTTTTGCTTTGCCGCAAGCGTTTGCGATACAAAAAAATTCGCCGCGTATTTCGTTTGACGTTTCTGCTCGAAGGACAATTTTTGCGGTGCGGGCGGCGCCGCGCTTTCCCGATATCCTGCGCGCTCGGGCGGTCGCGCGACAAACGGGGGAAAAGGGCATAAAAAAAGAACGGCTCGCGCCGTCCGTTTTTTGCGCCTTTTTGCAGGCTTGTTATTTTTGGTTTCTGCTTTTGTATTCGATGAGCGCCTGCGCGAACTGGTCGCCGCAGGAAGTATTGCTCCTGCATTTGATGCCCTGCAGAAGGGCGATGACTTCGTCTACGTCCTTGCCTTCCACAAGTCTCGACACGGCCTGTAAATTACCCGAACAGCCGCCTATGAATTTCACGCCCGTCACTTTGTTGTCGGGGGTGATGTCGTAGATGATTTGTCTTGAACAAGTTCCTTTCGTGATGTATGTCTGCATATAAACCTCCTTGTCAGTCTACCAGATTATCGTAAATGAGAGAATAAACGCTCGCAGCCTTTTCTTCCCATTTTTTGTAAATGTCTTTTGCCGCCTGACGGTTGGGCACTACGAATTTAAGTTCCAGCAGGGGCTGTATCGGTTCGATGATTTTCAGATAAACCGTGTATGTACCGTCTTTGTTCATGTAGTAGTCCGCCACGCATTCTTGTTTCCTGCGGTATTTGTTGCGGTTGTTTTTGATGAACAGCGCGATTTCTTCCCGCGTGCTGGCGGGTATCTTGATGAAAAAGTTCGCAAGGCAAACCCGTCCGTCAGGAGTGATGGTGTACATCGGCTCGCCGGAGGAAGTGGATATGTCGTAAATGAACCCGTGTTCGATAAGCTGGGCGATGATGGGCTGGCAGTCCATATACGCAATCCAGTTGTTGCTCGAACAGCACATGTCCAGAATGGTATTTTCGGATAAAGGCACTTCCATCTTATCGAAAACGAATAAAATTATTAATTTGTTTAACGACGAATCGCCTTTTACCTGCATACTATACCTCTCCCGCTTGCAACCATTATACCATAAATTCCGATTTTGTAAACATAATTCGCTAAAATTTTCAAAAACATTGGTAGTTTTCGGGAAATTGTGCTATAATCATAAGGAAAGAAATTCAAAATGTCAAGTATTTTTTCAAAGGAGCAAAAAGTGGACGAAAGAAAACAGCTCGCGGAATTTTTGGAAAAGGCGGACGAACTCATCGGTTCGAAGTATATTTTTGCGGACGCGAAACTCGCGGGACTGCTCAAGACGATCGCGGCGTCGCCCGCCGTCGTGAGCCTGATGGAAAGCTGCCTTAAGGACTTCGATTTCGAAAAGGTCTTCACCGAAAGTTTCGTCGGTTCGGAAGATAATTCCCTCATCAGCGAATACCATGCGCCCGCCTCCGCGAAGGAGATGATCGCGCTGGTGTTTACCGTGCTCATCAAGATCGATTCGGGGGAGATAGACCTCGGTCTGTTCATGAAGACGTTTTTTTACGGGGACGGCAGTTTGTTCAATTCCTACGCCGCCTTTACGGAAGAATTCGTCAAGCCTTTCCGTAACGCCGTTAAACTGATATTCGACGGCTTGGAGGAAAGCCGCGTGCACGAGGGCGTTCCCCGCGCGGCGGCAATCGTGCAGAGCACGCCGTCTCTTGCCGTCATGCGCAAACGCAAACTTCCCGAGGACGACGCCGTGGACGAACAGGCGATATCCTTTGTGCGCAAACTCCTGAAAAACGACGAAAGCGCGCTGATGGCGTCGGGAGAGACGGAGGAGCGACTCACGTTGGCGCTCGGCGTTACGAGCGGGTTCCTCGCCGCCCTGGACGAAAGCGACCGCGTGCGTATTCAAACGGCTTTTGCGGGATATAAATTCATGTGCGAGGCGCTGGAAAACGTACCGCTGCACGTAGAAAAAATCGAGAAAATTCTCAAGGAAAGGAAGATGCTTTAATGGAACTTTACGAAAAGACCGTCAAGGAAAACGTCGTTTACGACGGTAAGATATTGTCGCTCAAATGCGACGAAGTGCTTTTGCCCAACGGCAAAACGAGCAAAAGGGAAGTCGTCTTGCACAACGGCGGCAGCTGCGTGCTGGCGGCAAAAGACGGCAAAATTCTGTTTGTAAAACAGTACCGCTACGCGCTCGGGGAGGCGATATACGAAATCCCCGCGGGCAAGCTGGAAAAAGGGGAGGACCCGAAGAATACGGCGATACGTGAGCTGGAAGAGGAATGCGGGCTCGTCGCCGAGGATGCGGAGCTTTTATACGAAATTTATCCCACGCCCGGATATAGTTCGGAGCATATTTACATATACCGTTGCGACGATTTTAAAAACGGCAAGGTCCACCTCGACGAGAACGAATTTCTGACGGGCGAGTGGATAGAGGAAGAAAAGGTGCGCCGCATGATGAAAAGCGGCGAAATAAAGGACGGCAAAACGCTCGTTGCGCTTTTGCATTATTTTTTGAGCAAAGCGGAAAAATGACCTCTGCTTCGTTTGACATTTTCGCGGCGATTTGATAGTATTTTTGCCGAACAGAATTTAAAAGCAAGAAAAACCGTAAAAAGAGTAAAAGCGCGGTCTGCGCGCCGCCGCTTTCAAAGCGGCGCGGTGAAACGGGAGATGAGAATTTGATTAGAAGAGACGATTTGAGAAACGTGGCGATCATTGCGCACGTCGACCACGGCAAGACGACGCTTGTCAACGAAATGCTCAAGCAAGGCGGCATATTCCGCGACAATCAGCAAGTGCAGGACAGGGTTATGGACTCCGGCGATCTGGAGCGGGAGCGCGGCATCACCATACTCGCGAAAAATACTTCCGCCTTTTATAACGGCGTGAAGATCAACATCGTGGACACGCCGGGACACGCCGATTTCGGCGGCGAAGTGGAGCGGGTGCTCAAGATGGTCAACGGCGTTCTCGTGTTGGTGGACGCCTGCGAAGGGCCTATGCCGCAGACGCGGTTCGTGGTGCAAAAAGCGCTCGATTTAGGGCATAAACTCATCATCGTGGTCAACAAGATAGACCGACCCGACGCGCGCAGCGAAGAAGTGAAGGAAGAAATTTTGGAACTTCTTTTGGAACTCAACGCGACGGACGAACAGCTCATGAGTCCCATCGTGTTCTGTTCGGGCAGAAACGGCACGGCTAGCCTCGACCCCGCGCACGAAGGAACGGATTTAAAACCGCTCTTCGATGCCATCGTCAATCATTTCGAACCGCAGACGGCGGACGAAAACGGGGAACTGCAGCTGCTTGTTTCCTCTATCGATTATAACGACTACGTGGGGCGTATCGGCATCGGCAGGATCGAGCGCGGAAAGATATCCGTCAACGACGACGTGGCGATATGCAATTACAATATCGAAGGCAAGGTCTCTGCGGGCAGGATCGTCGCCCTCTATCAGATAGAGGGTCTGACACGTGTCCCCGTGGAAACCGCCATCGCGGGGGACATCGTGTGCTTTTCGGGGCTGGAAAACATCTCCATCGGCGACACGGTTTGCTCGAAAAACAAAGTCGAGGCGGTGCCTTTCGTCAAGATCAGCGAACCGACGGTGGAAATGACTTTCTCCGTCAACGATTCGCCTTTTGCGGGAAAGGAGGGCAAGTTCGTCACTACGCGCCACCTTCGCGACAGGCTGTTCAAAGAACTTTTAAAAGACGTTTCCCTCCGCGTGGAGGAGACGGATTCCGCCGACTCTTACCGCGTTTGCGGCAGAGGGGAGATGCACCTTTCCATTCTCATCGAAAATATGCGCCGCGGCGGCTACGAATTTCAGGTCGGCGCGCCGAAAGTGCTTTATAAAGAGATCGACGGCGTCAAGTGCGAGCCTATCGAACGGCTCGTGGTGGACGTTCCCGAAGATAAGACGGGCACGGTGTTTTCCAGCATGGGCGAGCGGAAGGGCGAGCTTTTGCAGATGGAAAACATCGGTTCGCGTATCCGTTTGGAATTTGCCGTTCCCGCGCGCGGACTCTTCGGCTACAAGAGCCAGTTTTTGACCGATACCCGTGGCGAAGGGGTGTTCAACACCGTGTTCATGGAATATCAGCCGTATAAAGGGGACATCGTGCGCAGGCAGACGGGTTCGCTCGTCGCTTTCGAAACGGGCGAGGCGGTAACGTACGGGCTCTTTAACGCGCAGGGCAGAGGCAAACTCTTCATCGGACCGGGTACGCCCGTTTACGAGGGCATGGTCGTCGGAGAATCGCCGAAAGCGGAGGATATTTCCGTCAACGTTTGCAAGAAAAAACACATGACCAACATGCGTGCGGCGGGCAGCGACGACGCGCTCCGTCTGGAAAATCCCAAAATCATGAGCCTTGAAGAGGCGCTGGAATACATCAACGACGACGAACTTTTGGAAGTTACGCCGAAAAACCTCAGGATAAGAAAGAAAACGCTCGACACGGAAACGCGGTTAAAGCGCAAAGCGAAAGGACTAGAATAAAAAAGAAGGTGAAGATATGAGCGAATGTACACACGATTGTTCTTCCTGTAAGGAAAACTGCAGCGAGAGAAAGGAGAGCTTTCTCAAAAAGCCGCACGAACTGAGCGACATCAAGCGCGTCATAGGCGTCGTCAGCGGCAAGGGCGGCGTGGGCAAGTCGATGGTAACGGCGATGAGCGCCGTCATCTTCAACCGCCGCGGATATAAGACGGCGATCATGGACGCCGACGTTACCGGTCCGTCCATTCCGCGTATGTTCGGCGTGAAAGAAAGGGCGCAGGGCAGCGAAACGGGGCTTTTGCCCGTGAAGAGCAAGACGGGCATCGAGATCATGAGCGTCAATCTGCTTTTGGAAAACGAAAGCGACCCCGTGGTATGGCGCGGTCCCGTCATCGGGGGCGTAGTTCAGCAGTTCTGGACGGACGTCATCTGGAACGACGTGGATTATATGTTCGTCGACATGCCTCCCGGAACGGGCGACGTGCCGCTGACGGTGTTCCAATCCATTCCCGTTGACGGCATTATCGTGGTGGCTTCGCCGCAGGAACTCGTTTCCATGATCGTGGAAAAGGCGGTCAAGATGGCGAACATGATGCACGTACCCGTGCTGGGCGTGGTGGAAAACATGAGCTACGTGGAATGTCCCGACTGCAAAAAGAAGATATATCTTTACGGCGAAAGCAACACCGAAAAGATATGCAAGGACTTTTCTTTGCCCCTTTTGGCGCAGATACCCGTCGACACCGCTCTCGCAAAGCAGAGCGACCGCGGGCTGATAGAGCTTTTCGAGGGCGATTATCTCGAAGACGCGGCGACCGCCATAGAGACTCTCATGAAAAATCTGCCCGTCAAAGAAAAATAAAAGAAAAAAACATCGATAGAAAAGCCGCCGCGGTTTTGATATGCACCCCAAAAGTTGGACACTTTTGGAGGTGCATATTTTATGTCAAGGAAGAAGAAATTTAACACAAAGTATAGCGC
>CASETU010000099.1 GCA_949290895.1 uncultured Bacillota bacterium | reverse complement strand
TTAATTATTTCATAGGAGGATTCTTTTATCTAATGATTTTTAATTCCACCGCTCCAAGCGGTGGTTGTTTTTCGCTAAAGGCTACAACAAAAAAACGCGGCATTTTGCCGCGTTTTTATTTAATTATATTTGTTGCGCTTTACGTACTTGGTATGCAAAATCTCGTGCGCCTTGTGGCTGCCGGGCTGACCTAAATAGCTGGCGTAAATTTCCTTGACGACGGGGTTTTCGTGACTCTTTCTGATGGTCTTCGCCTCGTCCTCGCTGTAAAGGGCTTTCGCGCGGAGCGTTTTATAGTCCACTTCCCTGCGCGTATAGGTATCGAGAATAGGCTGACCGCCGCCGTTCACACAGCCGCCGGGGCAGCACATGATTTCCACAAACTGATAATCCGCCTCGCCATTTTTGATCTTCTCGCACAGCACTTTCGCGTTTTTCAGTCCGCTTGCCACCGCGACCTTGACGTCGAGCGCGCCGACTTTGTACTTCGCCTCTTTGATACCCTCCATGCCGCGAACTTCGTTAAACTCCAACTTGCCGAGCGTTTCGCCCGTGAGCTTTTCCACCGCCGTGCGGAGCGCCGCCTCCATCACGCCGCCCGTCGCGCCGAAGATGACGCCCGCGCCCGTGAATTCGCCCAGCGGATTGTCCATTTCGCCGTCGGACAGGTAGTTGAACATGATGCCCTTTTCCTTGATGAGTTTGGCAAGTTCGCGCGTGGTCAGCGTGGCGTCGACGTCGGGATAACCCGACGCGTTCTGATAATCGCGCGTCTTTTCAAACTTCTTCGCAACGCAGGGCATCACCGATACGACGTAAATATTTTTCGGGTCGATGTTGTTCTTTTCCGCATAATACGTTTTGACCAGCGCGCCGAACATCTGCTGCGGGCTCTTGCAGGAGCTGACGTTTTCCATGAGTTCGGGATAGTAAAACTCCATGTAGCGAATCCAGCCGGGAGAACAGCTCGTGATGAGCGGAAGCTTGCCGCCCGTCTTGACGCGTTCGATAAGCTCGTTGGACTCTTCCATAATGGTCACGTCCGCCGCGAAGTTGACGTCGAACACCTTGTCGAAACCGAGCAGTTTGAGCGCGGTCGCGAGCTTGCCTTCTACGTTGGTGCCGATGGGATAGCCGAATTCCTCGCCGAGTCCCGCCCTGACCGACGGCGCACAGCCGACGACGACCACCTTTTCGGGGTCGGCGAGCGCGGCTTTGACGTTGTCTATTTCCTCTTTTTCGTGGAGCGCACCCGTCGGACAGACGTTGATGCACTGACCACAGGCGACGCACGGATTGTTAGCGAGGTCTTCGTCGAACGCACAACTGATTTTAGTTGCGAATCCGCGCTCCGTCGCGCCGATGACCGAAACACCCTGCACTTCCTTGCACATCGCCACACAGCGGCGGCAAAGGATACATTTGCTGTTGTCGCGCACGAGGTATTCGTTGGTATCGTCGTAAATGCTTTCGCAAACCACGCCTTCAAAACGCTTGTCGTCGCAGCCGTATTCCTTGGAAAGCGCCTGCAGTTCGCAGTTCAGGCTGCGCGGACAGGACAGGCACGAACGGTTATGGTCGGACAAAATGAGTTCCAGCGTCGTCTTTCTCGCTGCGATGACCTTTTCGGAGTTGGTGGTAACTTCCATGCCCTCCGCCACGGGATACACGCAGGCGGCGACCATGCTGCGCGCGCCCTTGACTTCGACCATGCAAATCCTGCATGCGCCGATGGCGTTGATGTCTTTCAGATAGCAAAGCGTGGGGATTCTTACGCCCGCGACGCGCGCGGCTTCCAGAATCGTGCTGCCTTCCGGCACGCTTACGTTCATTCCGTTGATTTTCAGATTAACCATTTCTCTTTCTCCCCTCAGCGCTTTGTGATTGCCTTGAAACGGCATTTTTCCATACATGCACCGCACTTGATGCACTTGCTCTGGTCGATTTCATGCGGCGTCTTGACCGTGCCGCTGATGGCGTTTACGGGACACTGCCGCGCGCAAGCCGTACAGCCGATGCACTTTTCCTTATCGATTTCGTACCGCAAAAGCTTTTTGCAAACGCCCGCGGGACATCTCTTTTCCTTTACGTGCGCTTCGTACTCGTCGCGGAAATACCGCAGCGTGGAGAGCACGGGGTTGGGCGCCGTCTGCCCCAGCCCGCAAAGCGCGTTCGCCTTGATGTAATAGCAAAGCTGCTCCATCTTGTCGAGGTCCTCTTCCGTCGCCTTGCCTTCCGTAACTTTGGTGAGCATTTCCAAAAGCCGCTTGGTGCCGATACGGCAGGGCGTGCACTTGCCGCAGGACTCGTCCACCGTAAATTCCAAAAAGAACTTCGCGATGTCCACCATGCAGTTGTCCTCGTTCATGACGATGAGTCCGCCCGAACCCATCATCGAGCCGATGGCGATGAGCGAATCGTAGTCGATCTTGGTATCGATGAGCGACGCGGGAATACAGCCGCCCGACGGGCCGCCCGTCTGCGCGGCTTTGAATTTCTTGCCGTTGGGGATGCCGCCGCCGATCTCTTCCACGA
>CASETU010000098.1 GCA_949290895.1 uncultured Bacillota bacterium | reverse complement strand
GCAGCTCGTGCTTGTGGATATTCTCGGTTTTAATTTATTAAGCGAATAGGAGTTTACAATGTTATCGAAAACCAAAAGCAAAACGATAAAGATTTTTTGTGCGTTGCTGTTTCTCGCGCTCGGCATGACGTTCGCCTTCACGGCGGGCGGGCTGAAAACGGAAACGGTAAAGGGGGCGGAAACGGAGTATGGTGTAGACTTGGCATACGGCAGGCGGATTTCCTCTACCGAAGCCGAAAGCGGAGACGTTCTCAACACCTACGCGGTGGACGCTAATCCCGATACCCGTTATGCGTCCAAAGCGCAGGACGACGCGTTCTTTTACATCGATCTTGGCAATACAGAGAAAATCAACAAGATCGTCATCGATTGGGAAGACGCATACGCTTCGGAATATAAGCTGCAGCTTTCCATGGACGCAATTACATGGACGGACGTTGCGGTGATTCAAAAGGAAGAAAAATCGAAGGACGTCATCACTTTTCCGTATTATCTCACCACCCGTTTCGTGCGGTTCCAGGGCGTGAGCCGTGCGACTAACTACGGCTATTCTTTTTATAGTTTTGAAGTGTACGGTCCGAAAAACATCGCCACGGGCGAGGGCGTGGAAGTGCTGGAAGTTTCCAGTTACGAAGCGGCGGACGTGCATAAAAAGGAAAATATCGTCGACAACGTTGCGAATACCCGTTGGGCTTCCGCGCAGGAAGACGATCAGTACGTTATCATCGACTTGGGCGAGGATAAGACTTTCGACACCGTGAAAATCCGTTGGGAAGTTTCCTTTGCCCGCCGCTATGCGATTTACGCGACGAGCGGTTCAAGCGCCCCGTCTCGCGACGATACGGCGTGGAAGGAGATTTTCTCCACCGATGCGGGTCTCGGCGAAGTGGAAAGCTGGACGCTGTCCGAAAAAACAACCGCGCGCTATATCAAAATAGAGCTCATTCAGCGCGAAACGATGGAGGAAATCAAAAAAACGGGAAGACTTCCTTGGGAGTCCACGTTCTCGTTCTATTCCTTCGAACTTTACGATTGGGAAAGCATTGAGAGCGTACCGCTTGGAAACGTGATGGAATTTTCCAAAAATTCTCCCGCTTGGACGGCGATGAGCAACATCACGGCTAACGAAACGGGGCTGATCCTCGCGCCGATCGGCTATCCCATCGAGGCGGACGGCGTCGTAACCGATATGGCGAGCATCGCCGACGGCGATATTCCCGGGTTCGAATCCTACGCCACATACAATCCTGCCGTTATTTACGACGAGGAAAACGAGATGTTCCACATGATTTACAGAACGGAACTTCCCGATAATTTCCGCTATTATTTTATGGGAGACGGCAGACCCAAATATCAGCTCGGGCACATGTCCACTCTTTCGTATGCGTATTCTTACGACGGAATCAATTATATCCGCGGAGAAAATAATCCCATCGCATGGCCGACTTCGGCGGACGAAGCGGGCGGCGGGCTGGAAGATCCGAGAATTTTCAAAATCGAAAACGACCCCAACCGCGGCGGAAAGACGACTTATTATATCACGTACACTATGTACGATAATTCCGTAACGCGAGAGGGTATGATATATACCACCGACTTCAAGACCTTTACCAAAGTGGGCAGGCTTGCGCCCGATTACGGCGGCGCTTATAAATCGGGCACGTTCGTTACAGACCCCGAAGGCAATGCCGTTAAAATCAACGACCCGCGTCCGGGCAAGACGGGGCAGGTGTATATCATTTATATGAAGGACGGCGGTTATACCCGCATCGGATTCACAACAGATGTCACGCGTATCGAGGCGGAGGACATCGTAGACATCGACACTTCCGGTTTCGGCTCCAACAGCATAGAGGCGCTCACAAAAGGGAACGAGTCCTGTATGGCTCTGACAAACCTTTACGGGGAAGACGATGAAAATATCTATCTTATGTACGGCGGCGGCACGCTTTCTGACGGAAATATCCAATACCAGCAGCCTAACGTAAACGGCTGGTTCTACGCGCTGGGTGTGCTTAAGACCACAAAGTCCAATCCGTTTGAACTCACCAACATAACGGACGATTTGGACGAACCCACGCTCTATCCTACGGATACGAACAAATACGACTACGGTCTGTTCAATAAGTGTATGTTTGCCGATACCATGCTCCGCGTGGACAATAAGTGGTATCTTTACTACGGTTCGGGCGACATGTACGTCGGGCTGGCGACGGCGCGCGCGGATTTCGGTGCGGGTGCGGCGGAATATTCTCTCGAAGGAACGGTGCTTACTGCCTCGACATACGCGCTCAACAAGAAGTACGGCGACGACAGGTCGGCGTGGGATATCGATATGGTTGCAAAGGTTTACGATACAAACGGGAATTTGCTCAAGACCGTGAGCGTGCCGTATACGGTACAGCATTTCACGCATCTGCCCGAAGGCGTGTATTCCAACGGTCAGCTCGTCAGCGTGCAAATCGACCTTTCTCAAATCGAGAATTTGCCTGCAGAATATTACGTGGAGACATATTTAGCGGACGGCAATACTGCCGAAATGCTGAACAGGGCGTCGTATTATACCGTCGTCAACGGCATTGTCGAACATATTGCCGAATAGGAGAGTTTAAATGAAAAAATATCTTTTAATTGTTTTCGTTCTGGCGGCGGCGTGCTTTTTGACCGCCTGCGGAAAATTCGGCGTGCCGACAAACCTCGCTTTTGAAGAACGCACGTTAACCTGGGACGAAGTTGTGAAAGCGAGCGGATAT
>CASETU010000097.1 GCA_949290895.1 uncultured Bacillota bacterium | reverse complement strand
GGGGATTTCCCCCTCGCCCGTGAGCTGGCTGATGACGAACGCCTTGTCCATGCAAAAGAACGCTTCCCGCTGAGCGGAAGTCATGCAGATGATGTAATCGCTCTTTTCCATGAGTTCGGCGGTAACGCGTTTCGAGCGGAACGCGGGCACGGCTACGCCGAGTTGTTTGAGCGCCTTTTTTGCGTTTTCGCTCATCTTCGCGCCCTCTTCGGCGCAAAGCCCCGCGGACATCACCCGCCAGCCCGTTACGCCCGCCCATTTCAGTTTTTGCTTCAGCACGGCTTCCGCCATCGGCGAACGGCAGGTATTGCCCGTGCACACAAACAGTATTTTTTTCAAAATCTCACCCGTTGCATTTTTTTGCCGCCTTCGTAAGGCGGTTCATCACGCCGTCGTATACTCCGCCCGTTCCCCGCGGTTCGATGACGACGATGAGATCGCTCGTCTTTTCCGCCGCGCGGAGGTCGTAAAAGAGATTTGACGCCATTTCCCTCGCGTCCTCGCCGAGGAAAATGACGTTTCTTTCCCCGATCTCCTCTTTCAGAGAAGTTTCGCAGAGCAAAACGGGTTTCCGCCCGCTCTTTTTCGCCTCGTCGAAATAAGCGAAAGCGGCTACTTTTTCTTCGGCGGTAAAACGCGCCGTTTCCGCACGCGGCATGTAGTGCCCGTATTTCACGCCGGGCGAACGGACTTTATCCGTTTCCTTATGTTCGGCGTAAACGCAATCCCCCGCGACGGAGGCGATCATCTCCCGCGTGACGAGCCCCGCGCGCAGAATGCGCGGCACTTTTTCCGTCACGTCGAGCACCGTGCTTTCGATGCCGCCCGAACACTTCCCCCCGTCTAAAATAAGGGGGATTTTGCCGTTTAAATCGTCGTAAACGTGCTGCGCCGTAACGGGGCTGACGTGCTTGGACACGTTTGCCGAGGGCGCTACGACGGGAACGTCGACGGCTTTCAAAAACGCCTGCGCCCCCTCGTGCGAGGGTATGCGCACCGCCAGCGTGTCGCCGCCGCAGGTGGCGACGGGAGAAATTACGCCCTTGGAGTAAAACACCATGGTCAGCGGACCCGGCATGAAAGCTTTTTTAAGTTTCCACGCGTAATCCTGCTCCACGTAAACGAGTTTTTCGATATCGTAATCTTTATGGACGTGCGCGATGAGCGGGTTGTCGCTCGGTCTGCCTTTGACGGCGTAGATTTTTTTCACAGCCTCGCCGTCGGTGCCGTCCGCACCCAATCCGTAGACCGTTTCCGTAGGCATCGCCACCAGCCCGCCGCCGCGAATGATTTGCCTTGCCAGCGCAAGGCTTTCTTCGTCCACTTTCAATATTTTCGTTTCCATATCAGAATATATCGTCGTCGTCAAAAGGCAAAGCGGGCGCCTCCTCTTCGGGCGGCACAGCCTCATCGTCGTACCAGCCCGCGTCGTCTTCTTCCTTTGCGGGCGCGTTCTGCGCCACGACTTCGTCGGTCAGATTGAGGAACTTGGTACATTCGCCCTTAAAGTAGAGCTTGACCGTTCCCGTAGGACCGTTTCTGTGCTTTTCGATGAGAATTTCCGCCACGTTCGCCTGAATTTTGCCTTCGGCGACCTCTTTCGCGTCGGGATATTTGTCGGGACGGTGTATGAACATGACGATGTCCGCATCCTGTTCGATAGCGCCCGATTCCCTCAGGTCGCTGAGCTGCGGCTTATGCCCCGTACGCGATTCCACCGCTCGGGATAGCTGAGAAAGCGCCAGCACGGGAACTTTTATTTCCTTTGCGAGGATTTTCATGTTTCTCGAAATTTCGGAAATTTCCTGCTGACGGTTGCCGTCCTTACCAGCCTTGGTGCCGGAACTCATGAGCTGCAGATAGTCGACCATGACGAGATCGAGCCCATATTTGCGCTTTAAGCGGCGGCATTTGGAGAGCATTTCCGCGGGGGTTATCATCGCCGAATCGTCGATGAATATCTTCGCGTTGCCCAGCTTGTTCTGCGCTTCGGCAAGCCGTTTCCATTCGTCTTTGTCGAGCATGCCCTTGAGCGCCTTTTGCATATTGACTTCCGCAACGGAACAGAGCATTCTCTGCGCGAGCTGTTCCTTGCCCATTTCCAGCGAAAAGACCGCGCACACCTTGTCCTGCGTGGTGGCGATGTTTTCCACGATGTTCATCGCGAAAGACGTCTTGCCCATTGCGGGACGGGCGGCGAGCAGAACGAGGTCGGTTTCGTGCAATCCGTTGGTAAGAGAATCGAACTGCGTGAACCCCGTCTTGAGTCCCTGGAACGCGTCTTTATCCTTGCTGATTGCGTTAAAACGGTCCAAAACCGACGGCACGACGGTGTCGATCTTCACCATGGAAGAGGTGTCGAGGGACATGGAAACGTCGAAAATTTCCTTTTCCGCAAACGCGACGCTTTCCGTCTTGTCGGAGCTTTCTACGGCGTTTTGTATGATCGCCTGCGAGGAACGTATCAGCCTGCGCAGGACGGCGTCCCTTTTGACGATTTCGAGATAGTGTTTATAATTCGCCGTGGACGGCATAATCTTTGTGAGCGAGGTCAGGTAGGATATGCCCCCCGCCGCCTCGAGATTGCCCTGCTTTTCCAGCTGGTCGGTCAGCGTGACGAGGTCGACCGGTACGTTTTCGCGGTTGACGGCAACCATCGCTTCGAATATGTAGCCGTGCGATTCCGCGTAGAAGTCTTCCTCGCTCAAAGAAGAGAGCACGTCGAGCTGGATATCCCTGTCGATCATCAGACAGCCCAAAATAGACTGTTCCGCCTCCAGATTGTGCGGCAGTTCCCCCGTAAAGGTCTTTTTGCCGTTCTTTTCGCCTGCCATGCGTTATTTCTCCCGTTTGAATTTACATTTTTTCTTGCCGAGCGCGGATAGAAGCAATTCTCTCAGCTCCTGCGCGCTCCCCTCTTCTATGCCGCTTTTCTTCACCAAAAAAGCCAGCGAGGAACGCACGTACAGATAGAAAAACTCCTTCGTTTCCGCCGCGTGCATGAGCGCGCCGTACTGCACCGCGCTTTCCTTGATTTTTCCCTTCACCTTGGTTTCCACCGCGAATTCGTTTTCTTCAAAGCGGTAAAAATTTTCCACGGTGTGCATGTCCTTGTATTCTTTCAGCGTGCGGGCGACGCTCTTTTTCACCGCCGCCACGCCCAGCGTCAGAAGAAGTATGCCGAACGCCGCGAATATTGCCGCGCAAACGATGAACACGGCGTTTGCCGTCAAAATAGCCACCGCGCCCAGCGCTACAGCCGCCGCGAAAAACACCCAGGCTTTTGCCAGCTTGTGATTGACGCGGTATGCGGTGAACCGCATGAAATCGGCGTAATCTTCCGCGTTGTTTTTATAGCGAGCCGTGACCATGCTACAAGGCGATGAATTCGTCGAGCGTTTCTTCGAACACTTTCATCGCGCCGACGAATGCGTCCTTTTTCGTGAGGTCGACGCCCGCGATCTTCAAAAGCTCGACGGGGTTATCGCTGCCGCCCGAGGAAAGGAACGCAAAATAGTCCTTGACCGCGCTTTCGCCTTCGGTAAGAATACGGTTTGCGATGAAGAGCGCGCTTGTTATGCCCGTCGCGTATTTATATACATAAAACGGCGTATAGAAATGCGGAATACGCGCCCATTCGTAGGAAATTTCCTTGTCGCTGACGACCGCCTTTCCGTAATAATCCTTATTGAGTTTCAGATATTTTTTGCACAGCACTTCCTTGGTGAGCGGCTGTCCTTTTTCCGCCATGGTGTGCGCCGCGTACTCGAATTCCGCAAACTGCGTCTGACGGAAAAGGGTAGTGCGAATCATCTCCAAAAGATAAGAAAGGAGATATTTTTTGAGTTTTTTGTCTTCCGCCGTGGAGAGGATATACCTTAAAAGCAGCACTTCGTTGACGGTACTCGCCACTTCCGCGACGAAAATTTTATAATCGGCTTTCGCAAAGGGCTGAGTTCTGTTGGAAAAATAAGTATGAATGCTGTGCCCCATTTCGTGCGCGATGGTGAACACGTCGTGCGTGGTCTTCTGATAATTCAAAAGCACGTACGGGTGCACTTCGAAACAGCCCGTCGAATACGCGCCGCTGCGCTTGCCGTCGTTTTCGTAAACGTCTATCCACTTTTCGTCCTTCGCTTTCTGCAACAGCGCGACGTATTCCTCGCCGAGAGGCGCGAGCCCCTTCTTCACGAGCTCGTAAGCTTCCTCGTATTCGAGTTTTAAATCGACGTTTTCCAGCACGGGAACGTACATATCGTACATGTGCATCTGCTCGAGCCCCAGCGTCTGCTTTTTCGCCGCGATGTACTTGTGCATCAGCGGCAAAGCGCCGTGCACCGCTTCGAGCAGGTTTTCGTATACTTCGGGAACGACGTCCTCGTTTGCCAGCGCGCTTTCAAGGCAGCTCAAATATTTTCGCGCACGCGCCAGGAACACGTCCTTTTTCACGCTGCCGCTGTACGTGGCGGTGATGGTGTTGATGAGCCCGATATACGCTTTATAATACGCTTTGAATGCCTTTCTCCTCAGTTCCCTGTCGTGGCTCGCCATGCATACCGAATAGCCGCCGTGCGTGACTTTGTATTTTCTGCCTTCGCTGTCCTTGACCGTCGGGAAGGGCAGGTCGGCGTTGTCCACCATCATGAAGGCGTCGCGGAACCCCGCATACATCTCGCCGCCGAGCGCCAGCACTTTCTCCGCCTCCTCGCCGAGCACGTGCGCCTTGCTCTTCAAAACGGTTTTGAGCATATAATCGTAATCGGAAAAATCGGGGTCGGAAATGAACCCTTTTAAGACGCTTTCGTCCAGAGCCGTGAGCTCGGGCAGCATGTAAGCCGTTTCCGCGTTGATCTTGACCAAAAGCCCCTGCGCGCGGGAAATATACGTGCTGTTCTGCGCGTCCGCCGTATCCTGGTCGTTGAGCATGTGCGCGAAAACGTAAAGCCGTTCGAGCTTGCGCATGACGCTGTCCTGCTTTTTCAGG
>CASETU010000096.1 GCA_949290895.1 uncultured Bacillota bacterium | reverse complement strand
GCATAAAGTGGCGCGCAGTCCGTCGAAAACGTGCACGTATTTTATGGCGCAGAACCGCTTATCCCCCTTCACCTGCAAAATCTTGCCTTGATAATAGAAATTAAACTTCTTTTTCCCCACCATCGTGAGCGCAGTGATTTCGGAAAGCGGATAGACCTGCCTTTGTTTGCCGTCTATTATATAAAGATTGTTTTTATCGATTTCCACCGCGTCGCCCGCAAGTTTTTTCTTGCGTTTGAATTTGATGCTTTCGCGGAACAAAATGCCCACGTCCCCCACTTTTTCGCCGTTCAGCACGCGGCGGACGATTTCGCGCCGCTCGTATTCGTACCACTCGAAAATGCGGCTGAATTTTTGCTCGCCCACGGGCGGAGCGATATGCAGATCTTCCGTATATTCCGCTTTCAGATTGCATTTTTCACATCGAAAAGCGTTCTTTTGCGAATGAAACGAGGAAACAGCGCCGCACGCGGGGCAAATGTACAGCGCCCGCTCGATATATTCCGCTTTTCTGCGGCTTTTAAAACGGATACCCGAAAGCGTATCGTCCACTTTCAGTTCGCTTTTAATGACTTCGAAAAGCTCTTCCGCGGAAAGTTCTTTCATTCCTTCAGGCGTCAAAATCCTGCGCACGTACCCTTGAAATTTGCCTTTTCTGATGTTGTGCCCCCAACGCGGGTCGGTGCCGTAACCGCCGCAGAGATTATACAAAACGAGAGGCACTTTGACGGCTTTCGCCAGCTTGGCGATGGCCTCGGTCATTTCCCACTGCCCGCCGGAAACCGTGCGGTTGCCTTCGGGAAAAATGCCGACAGCGCCTTTTTCCTTGATGATGCGGAACACGTCCTTTACCGCCTGCAGATCGGTGAGCGACTTGCTTTTCGGCACGGGCGCGACGAGGTAGCGTATCAGCGGGGAAACTTTCAGGTTAAATATATCGTCCGACGCAAAAAAATAAATCGGAAACTTAAAGGAAAGCGAAAGAAAAAACGGGTCCATCGTCGTTTGATGATTGCACAAAATCAGATACGTCCCCTCAGGCAATCCCGACGGCTTTGCCGTATAATGATACCTGCATTTCATGAACCCGCGCATCGCGAAACGCAAAAATGCAAAAACGTGTTTGTGCCGCGGCTTTACCCATGTGTTTTTTTTCAAGCTCTGCCTCACTTTTTCCGCCAAAACAACGGGCGAGTAAATGCAATTTACTCGCCCCCACCGTTTGACATCCTATGTAAAACGAATTTTTACGATATTATTTTATCAAATAATTCAATTTTTGTCAAAAACATGCCGAAAAAAATAATAGATTGACAAATATATACAATCAAAAAAACACCATTTTAATAGAATTTTCGCACGTTTTTATTCCGATACGTCGTAAAACGGAAATAATACCCGTTGCTTTCCTGCCGATCGCCCGCTTCGCTAAGGAAAAAGTCCTTATTTTCGTCCAAATTCACAAAAAAGGTATCGGCGTTCCCGTCCGCCTCGATTTTCGTGACGAAAACTTCTTCGCAATAAGGCAGCAGCTCTTCATACACCGCCGCGCCGCCTATGACAAAAATCTCCCCATTGACGTTTTTCAACGCGCAAAACAGTTCCTGCAGATCGTTTGCGACCACGCACCCTTCGCGCGGAGTTTTATCGGAAGTGAGCACGATATTGAGCCTGTTTTTAAGCGGCTTGCCGTTCGGAAAGCTTTCCAGCGTCTTTCTGCCCATCACCACCGCCGAGCCCGAAGTCTTTTCGCGGAAAAAAGCCATGTCTTTTGGCACGGAAAAAAGCAATTTGCCGTTTTTCCCGATACCCCATTTTTCGTCCACCGCAACAATCGCTTTCATTATATTGCCACCTCGATTTTGTCTTCGAGTTTCGTGAAATTGTAATTTTCCAGCGCAAAATCGTCCACGGTGAAGTCGTAAAAATTCTTGATTTCCTTATTCATCACGAACTTCGGCGCTTCGTACTGCGGGTTTTTGAGTATTTTTTCCACAATGGGGATATGGCGGTCGTAAAGGTGCGCGTCGGCAATGACGTGTACGAGCTCGCCCACTTTCAAAGAAGATACCTGCGCGAACATGTGCATGAGTACGGCATATTGCACCACGTTCCAGTTGTTCGCCGTGAGCACGTCGTTGCTGCGCTGGTTGAGTATGCCGTTGAGCGTGTCCCCCGATACGTTGAAGGTCATGGAATAAGCGCACGGATAAAGGTGCATTTCATGAAGATCTTCAAAGTTATAAATATTCGTCAGTATTCTGCGGGATGACGGATTGTTTTTCAAATCGTACAGCACGCGGTCGACCTGGTCGAACTCCCCTTCGGCATAAATACTCTTTTTTCCGAGCTGATAGCCGTACGCCTTGCCGATAGAACCGCTTTCGTCCGCCCAGCTGTCCCAGATATGCGAATTAAGCTCACGGATATTGTTGGACTTTTTCTGCCAAATCCATAAGATTTCGTCAATACAGCTTTTGAACGCCGTGCGGCGCAAGGTCAGAATGGGAAACTCCTTTTGCAAATCGTAACGGTTTACGATACCGAACTTTTTGACGGTGTGCGCCTTTGTGCCGTCCGCCCAGTGCGGCCGCACGGGCAAATCCTTATCCGAAAAACCGTTGTCTATAATGTCTTTGCAGTTTGCTATAAACACTTTATCCGCGTAACTCATGCCATCCTCCGTATTAGACTACTGTCTATTATTTTACTAAAATTATTTTTCGTCGCTTAACAAACTTCTAAAAAGCGTCTTTCGTCTGTTTTTTCCACCGATTTGCGATAAATCGCATGCTCACGCATTTCGGAACGAGTTTCATGATAAAGTATAAAAACTTATTGAAAAAACCGGGCACGAAAATCGCTTTGTTCTTCTTTACCGCCTTCAAACTCTTTTCGGCAACGTATTGCGGCGTCTTGCTGGAAAGCTTGCCCCAAAGCCCCTGATTTTTGATATCTTCCACAATGTCGGGACGGGTAGGAACGCCGCCCGGCAAGACGGCGGTCACCTTTACGCCGTCTTTTTTCAGCTCCAGCCGTAGCGAAGTAAAAAAGGAAGTGAGCGCCGCTTTGGTCGCGCTGTACAGCGCAAAATACGGCATAGGCGTAACGCCCGACATGCTGGAAATCGTAACGATTTCCTTCATCGGCGCGCCGCGCTGCAAAAGCGCGTGCGTCAGGGAAATCGTCGCCTCAACGTTCACGCGGATTTGAAATACGACTTTTTCCTGCGTGTAATCGGTAAACGCCTTTTGAATGTCCGCGCCAGCCACGTTGACGATCCTATCGAACTTGATTTCCTTCTCATCAATATAGGAAAGCATTTTTTGCCGCTCTTCGACTTCAGTGAGCTGACAGGGAAAAATTTCCACGCGTATCGAGGGTTGCTTTTGCAATATTTCTTCGCGGAGTACTTTGAGTTTCTCCTCGGAACGCCCCGTCAAAAACAAATCGCATCGATTTTGCGCGCAGGCGACGGTAAACGCCTTGCCGATGCCGCCCGTCGCGCCGGAAATAAATGTATAAGCCATATTTAGATTATAACAAATTCGCAAAAAATTGTCGATGGTTTTTATAAAAATTCGCGCGCGACAACAATAATTCTTCCAACGCTTTGCTTCCTTAAAAAAGTAATCTCGAGTTAACACACACGCCGCACCCACGATCAATTTTGCAAAATGCCGAAACGCAAGGCAAAGTTTATGCAAAAAACGCCGAAAAAATCCGCCGAAAGTGAAATGCTCGCCGACGCGTGCATTTCACTTTCGGCGGCAAGCGGACAAAGCGCAGCGACAAATAAAAAAACTTACTTACACAACTGCAACGAAATGCAAATAAACCTTAAAAAAGCGACAAAAACCTTTGATAAAAACCGCTCAATAAATCTTTGAGTGAATAAAAACTTGTCCGCCGTTGACATTTATCGCATACCGACGTAAAATAGAATCGGAATATATATTTACGCCCGTACGCAACGGCATGCGAAATCAATGCAAAAAAACGCAACCGCGGCGAAACGGCGGCAAGGAGCAACATGAACAAAGAGCTTGGCAAGCGGATCGCCGAATTGAGAACGAAGAAAAATTTGACGCAGGCGGAACTCGCGCGTGAACTTCATTTTACGTATCAGGCCGTTTCCAACTGGGAACGAGGTGTTTCCATGCCGGACGTGGAAACGATCATAAAAATTTCGGAATTTTTTCACGTTTCTTCGGACGAACTGCTCAAAGGCGAGGACACACACGACACAACAGACAAAGAGGGTACGAGCGAAATAAATAAAAACGGCTCGGGAACAATAATCGCCGCAAGCGAAACGTCCGCAGTACCCATAACGCAAAGCGCGAACGGCAACGGCGCGTACTTCGGCGACGAAACTTACCAAGACGGCATAAACGAAAATTATCGGAACGGCGAGAGCGAAATATTTGATTACGGAACGGCAAAACATTCGTCGCCGACGGGAAAATTCGAAAAATTTTTCTTAATTTTCGCCGCATTCTATTTTTTGTTTGCGGAAGTACTGTTTTATTTTCTTAAATACGCATTGCCGACGTCTCCGACGCTCAATGCAAACATTATGAAAGAAATTTATCGGCTTTTCAGCTATACGCTGCCGCTTTTTTTCGACTGTATCGCCTTAGCGGGACTCGCGCTTTTGATATACGCCAAACAACCGAAGAAAGGCGTAACACTTCATGCCGTTTTTCTTGTTTTCTTCGTGATTTTTTTGCTTTTTTCAATCGTTTCGAAATTCGCGGGCGAAAAATACGCTCCTGTTTCGGAAACGATTTGCGGCATCGTTTCGTTTGCACTGCTTATCTTGTTATTCGCGGCTTACGAAAAGACAAAAAAAGACGGTAAAAAAATCCGCATGGCGGAAATCGTATATTTTATCGCGCTCGCCACATACGTTTTTCTCACGATATTTTCAGCGCTGAAAACTCAAAATGCCTCATACCGAATGAATGCCCCGCTGCAACTCGCCGCCAACGCGGCAATGCTGCTTTTACTATTCGCGGCTGCCGCCGCGCTGAAAGAAAAGTCATGCGCTATTGAATGTTCGAATCAGCGGCTTGTCGCTTCGCAAGGACAAACTTGCCAAACATCTCCCGCCGTACCAAAAATTTTGATGCCGCTACTTTTCGCCGCGGTTCTTTTCGGCTTGTTTTTATTGATTTTCGTGCTGCAAATTTTATCGGAGGAACGCTTCGGCAATACCGAAATCACCCCGCAGAGAGCTGCCGCATTCATATTGTTTTTCGCCCTACTGCAAGCGGTTTTCGCGGTTTTTTTCTTCGCGGGAAAACAAGGTTCGAAACTTTCTAAAGCCGACCTCGTCGCCTGCGCTGTTTTCATCGTTATTCCGCTTTTCTCCGCGCCGCTGCTTTTTTGGAATTATACGACTTCGTCTATGCTCAGGGAAAAAGCGCCCTCGTGGGCATATTTAGTCCTGTGGATTGTCTATTTGGCGATTTTTTTCTATTTATCTTTCGCGTTTGAAAACAAAAAGGGCAAACGCCGCGCAAATATTATCCTTGCCTTTTGTTATGCCGTATTGACGATAAGCGCGTGCATCGTTGTTTTTCTTTCGGAAAAATCGATTTTCAATCATTTAACCTTGCTTGCCTTTGTGATTTTACACCACGCTTTCATGCTCGCGCTGTATTTTGTAAAAACCGATCGCTTAAAAATTCGCAAGATTGCTTAAATATAGTACATTTAAAAAAATTTACGCCGCCGCGCAGAAATGCGCGGCGGCGTATTTTATTATGATAGCCTTACATAAAAAAACTCAATTAAAACGACGACGTGTTTTATTCGGATGCGCAGTCAGCTTTACGTTTCTTCATAACTTTCCGAAACGGCACGTTGCGCAAAAGACACCCCGTCGCTCGCGCTTTGGTCTTTCGCGGATTTTTCGCTTACGCCTTCCGCCTTTTCTTCCGTATTTTCAAGCAAATATTCAGACGCGCAATCTTCTCGATAAATCGCGTTCACCGCCGCAACGGCAGAATTTTCGGCAACGTTTTCCGCCGCACTCTCCGTCCGTTCCGCTTCCTGCGGTTTGCCGAACAGGAATACGTTCAAAGGCTTTTTCAGATAATGCATGATCGGTTTCATCGCAAAGCCCACCAAAACGGCAATGACCACCGTTCCGATGCCCACGCCGTGCAGTTTTTTAAAAAACACGAAGGAAAGAATCGTCGCTACGGACACGACGGACACGTCGAAGATAATTTTACAGGTGGAAACTTTCAGTTTCGTTCGCTCGGAAAGGGCGAGGGTAACGCCTTCGCCGGGCATGCTTAAAATTTTCGCCTCCAAATACATGAATATCCCGAACGCGATGACGACGACGCTCACGGCGATAAAAACGCACTTGAGCGCGACGCTTTGCTGCACGGGCAATACGAGCGAACCCAAATAGTTGGTGAAGTCTACAAGATAGCCGAACAGCGTGGAACTGATGAGCTGTAAAAAAGCGAACCACTTGAACTTTTTCAAAAGCAGCGCCGCCTGCACCAGAATGAAAAACGCGAATACGATAATGACCCACGTACCCATGGAAATGCGTTCAAAACGTAAACTCAATACGTTGGGTATAGAGTTTACGGGCGACACGCCGAGGTCGGTCGAGCGGGAAAGCGTTACGCCCGCCGCGATCAAGAACATGCCCGCTATATAAACGACAAGGCGCTTTGCGTATTCGGCAAACTTCGCTTTGCTTATCATAATCTTTTTCATACATTCTCCCCGAAACAACTTTTTTCTATTTTACCCGAAAAACGCCCGCTTGTCAACCGAGCGGAATAAAAACGGCAATATCCGCTAATTTTTCATACTTAAAGACAATTCCCATAATCTTTGAATATAAATTATCCGACCGTTATTGACATATCGTATATTTTACACTTATAATATAAGCGGAGATAAAAATCATGGAACAAAACGACTTCGGCAAAAATCTCGCGACACTACGGAAAAGCAAAAACCTTACGCAGACCGAACTTGCCCAACAACTGCATTTTACATTTCAGTCGGTTTCCAACTGGGAACGCGGCATATCTTCGCCCGACATCGAAACGATTTTGCGCCTTGCGGAATTTTTCAACGTTTCCACCGACGAGCTTTTGGGCAATGCGGAAGCAAAACCGTACGCGGAAAGCGAAAATATTGCGCGCGACAAAAAGCGTTCGCAAAAACGCAGCGAAAGGCGCGTGGAATATTACGAAACGCTTTCGGCATGTTCGCTGGCTTTCAAAATTATTTTATACGTTTATGCGGCTGTCAGCGGTATATCCCTTATTCTGATTGCACCGCTCGCCTTAACTTCCGCTTTCGCCGCGCTGCTTTTACTGCCGTCGCTGCTGCTGATGCTGTTTTGTTCGGTAACGATTTACATTTTGCTGCCCTTTGCGAAACAGTTCAAAGAATACACCGTCGCGCCGAAAGTTTTCATCGCGACTATCCCGATAACAGTATTGCTCGCCGTAGCGGTTGCTTTTATCAAATCGCCAACCGCGCTGCTCGTTTTGACGGTCATAAACAATATCATTACTTATGTTTTTTGGATTTTTGCCTGGCTGGCGTTTGCCGATAAAGAAGAAAGCAAAATACGGAAAACCTATGCAACCGCGCTGTTTTTGCTGTTCGCATTTCAGTTCGTCGGCTTTTTTTTCGAAAGCTTTTTCATCGACTTTATCCTGTCGTTTTTAACATTCGTATTGCTTTTTTCATTAGAATTCGGAAAAAATCCTCGTATGAAAAGCACATTTCATACGACATACCGCCCCGTAATACAACCGATAATCGGCAAAGAACAAGAATTATCCGCGCATTCAGCGGAAATCCCCGCAAGTTTCCGAGCGCAGGCGTTTAAGAGTGCAAACGCAACACCCGCCGCATATACCCCGCCGAATACGGAATTTACCGAAAGGTTACGCCGCAAAAGCGAATTCGAGGAAATGCGGCTGTTTAATTCGCAAATCCTGCCGTTTATAAACGTAATTTCCGTATTCATCGCTTTTACGCTTGTTCTCAGCTTTTTCTCCTTAGCAAAAGCAATTGTTTACAGTATAATTTTGCTTGCCAACGCCGTTTTCTTTTTCCTTGCAAAACAGGGCGCGAAAAAACTTGCGGTGGATATAGCGGCATTGACTTTGTTTCTTGCAAAAATCGTTACGGACGCAATATTTTTAAGCGGGATAAGTTTAAGCGATGTGTCCCCGTCCTACGATATGCCTCTATGGATAGCCTTTGCTTCAATGTCTGTCGGCGTAATGTTTTCCCTCTACGTTTCATTCGCCTTTTCCAATAAAACCAAATCATGGAAATCTATAATCTTAAATGTTTTATCGACGGTATTCGTGCTCGCCACAACAATTTTTATTACCTGTATATGTTACGACATTCGTTACACGTATGCCGACAATGTATTGGAGCTTTCTCCCGCAATCTTTTTTCAAAACCTTTCTATCATCGTTTCCCTTTTTATTTTATGTTTTTCCAAAGACGACAGGGTCATTTTACGAAAAAAACGAGCTTAATAAAACATAAAGTAAAAATTATAAAAAAAAGAGCCGCAGCTGAAGTGAACCCCAAAGTTTAGACAAAATTTAATTAAATTATGTGTGAATGAGTTCGGTACTGTACCGGGCTCATTCCTTTTAGTT